>DAOWLE010000044.1 GCA_030643545.1 bacterium
CCTTCAACAAGTTTTTCTATTTCAGCGTCAACTTCTAAAATTTCAAAAATTCCAATTCTTCCTTTATATCCCAGATTATTGCATTTTGGACAGCCCTTTGCCCGATAAAGATTTTTAATTGTCTGGGGAATTTTAATTTTTGCCTTTGGTGAAATAATCGCCAAAACCTTTTTAATATTTTCCATCGTTTCTGGAGCAATCCCATATTTTTCACGGCAATAAGGGCAAAGTTTTCTGACTAACCTCTGGGCAATAATAATATTTGTCGCCGGTCCAATCAAAGACGGCTTCATTCCCAAATCAATCATTCGCGGAATCGCGCCGGCCGCCGAATTAGTATGCAAAGTGGAAAAAACCAAATGTCCGGTCAGGGCGGCGTTGATCGCCGTGCTTAATGTTTCAGAATCCCGAATTTCACCGACCATAATTATGTCCGGATCCTGGCGTAAAACATTTTTTAAAACCGCGGCAAAATTAAGCCCTTTGTCTCTTTTAACTTGTGTTTGGGAAATTCCTTCAAGATAATATTCAATCGGATCTTCAATGGTAATTATTTTAATGCCCGGTTTGCTAACTTTAATAAGAAAAGAGGCGAGGGTGGTCGTTTTTCCGGAGCCGGTCGGTCCGGTATTTAAAATCATTCCATTGGGTTTTAAAATTTCTTTTTTAATTATATCAAACGATCGCCCAACCAAGCCCAAAGATTTTAAATCTAAAGGAACAGCGCTTCTGTCCAAAAGCCGCAGAACAATGCTCTCGCCGAATTGCCCGGGAAGAGTTGAAACCCTAATACTGATTTCTCTTGTTCCCATTTCAATTTCAAAATGGCCATTCTGCGGAATACTATTCACATTTATTTTTAAAGACGAAGTAATTTTAATTCGAGAAACAATAAATTTATGGATTTTTTTCGGCAGGAAAGCAACATTTTGAAGCACTCCGTCAATTCTGTATCTTAATCTTATTTGATTTTCCTCAGCTTCTAAATGAATATCGCTCGCTTTCACTTTTAATCCGCCGGCTATAATTGTGCTAATCACTTCAGTCGTCGGCAACTCGGTAATTCTTTGCTTTAAATCAATTATCGTTTTAATTCCTTTTTCAAATTCAGTAAGCTGCTTTTCAGTAAGTTCAATTTTTTCTTTTTGAAATTCTTCAGTCAAAATTAATGATTTGTAAAATTCCCAAGCCCGCTCCAAACCGCTTTTTGAAACAACAAAAAGATGGCACTGATAGCCCTGATCCTTTTCTAATTCTTTCAAAACTTTTTTGGTTTTTGAATTAGTCGGATCAAGAATGCCAACTTTTAATTCTTTTCCTTTTTTATAAATAACAGCCAGCTCGGCTGAACGCGATTTTTCTTCTGGAAGAGTGGCAACGACTTCTGTCTCCAAAGGAAAAATATTCAAATCCAAATAAGAAAGATTATTTCTCGCCGCCAATTCAGCCGCTTCCATTTCTTCGGAATGCCGGCGAAGTTTTTTAAAAACCGCTTTTCTTGTTTTTTCCCTATCAACCCGAACAATTTTTTTTTGTTTTAATAAATTATCCATAATACTAAAGTCAAAAGTTTATAAAGTTGAAAGTTAAAAGTAATTGTTCTGTAAAACTAATGAAAATTTTTGTTTTTTGTTTTTTGTTTCCTCATCCCATCAATCCGACCACCAACCCGATCGCTGCCAAAACAAAAGAAATAATCCAGAATCGCATTGTCACTTTTGTTTCCGGCCAGCCCTTGGCTTCAAAATGATGGTGAATTGGCGTGGAAAGAAATATTTTTTTGTGCCGGAATTTTTTGGAAGCCATTTGAATAATTACCGAAGATGATTCAAGGACTAAAATAAAACCGACAATCGGCAAAACAAGAATTGAATTAGTCAGCATCGCCACCACGCCCAAAGTTGTTCCCAGCGCCATTGCTCCGGTATCGCCCATAAAAAATCTTGCCGGATAAATATTAAACCATAAACACGCCAGAAGCGCTCCGGAAATCGCCGCGCAAAACATTGCTAACTCAACTTTTCCCTGAAAAAAAGCGATCGTTCCAAAAGCGGCAAAACAGCTTAATAAAATTCCGCCGGCAAGCCCGTCCAGACCGTCGGTTTCATTGACTGAAAAAGCGGTAGCGATAATAATAAAAATAAAAAGAGGAACATACCACATGCCTAAGCTAAAATCTCCAACACCGGCAATATGAATTAAATCCCATTCAAGTTTGCAAAAAAACCACCAGGCGCCGCCAACAGCGACTGCGGAATAAAAAAGCAGCCGATGCCGAACCCGCATTCCCCCGCCTTTGGGCCCGATTTTTTTTACATTCATTAAATCATCAACCGCGCCAATCACACCGCTAATAACCAAAGCGCCAATCGGCAGCCATGTCTGGGAACGGGAAAGAAAATTTAATTTGCTTATGAAAGAATCTATATTAAAAAAACCGGCAAGCCAAAAAAATCCCGCCAAGCCAAAAACAGTAACCCAAATCAAGAGGCCGCCCATTGTCGGAGTGCCGGCTTTATTTTTATGCAGAGACATATAAATCGGCGCGTTGGCGTCTTCTCTGATTTGTTTTCCCAATTTGTATTTGTACAAAACGCGGGTTAAAATCGGCGTCCAGGCCATTGCCACAACAAAAGCGACCGCAGAAATAGCAAAAACCCGCATAATATTTGTAACAATAATCGGATCTTGAAACATAATTCCAGATGTTAGAAATTAATAAAAGAATTCGGATACTTTTTTTGAATTTTTTCCCAAAGTTCTTTTGCAAATTTTTTAATTGGTTTAATCTTTATTAAATTATAACTTTCCTCGGCGTTTTTTAGAACAGATAACAACGCGGCTTCATTTTCAGTAATACCTTTTCCAGAAGCTGTTTTTTTATCTTCTTCTATATTTTTCTTGTCTGTTTTTCTTAAGTGTAAAATTTTTTCAAAACCTTCCGGAGTAAGTTGAGTCAAAATATCGCATTCATAAACTAATTGGCCGACTTTAGTGGCTGGCTGGGGATATTCAAAATCATTTCCGTATTTTTCTTTGGAGATTCTCGTTGGATATCCTTCCTTGCCCATATGTCTAATAATAGCCAATTTTACGCTCTTTGCCAATCCCTGACTTTTCCCCATCTCCAATAAAATCTTTTCAGCTATTTCTCCGCCTTTTTCTCCATGAAGTTCAAATTCTCCAAATCCTTTAGCAATATCATGTAATATAGCGGATAAAACCGCAATTTCTTTTTCCCTATTATTAAAATTTTCTTCTTCTGAAAATTTAATGGCAAAATTCTTGACTTGTTTGTTGTGAATAATAAATTGTTCTATTGTTTCTTCTGAAATATTATTTGATTTGTAAAAATCTTCCACCTTTGCCTCTAAAAATTCCCAATCTTTTTCATCAGTTTCTATAGTTCCTTCTAAAAACGGTTCAGAAACATTAATTTCGTTTTTCTTGAAATTTTTTATCATAAAAACAGCAATTTAATCTTTTTTAACTTCAATAACCTATATTTTTATTTTACCATTTTCATAAATTTTAAGCAAAAAAAATCAAAAAAGAAGGCGACACGCCGTCGTGTCGCCTTCAAAAAAAACGGTATATTTATATTCCTATATTTGCGTATATATTTAAAAATTTAGGAATAATAAACATTAGCCCGATAAGCGGAAAAATAATCGCGACAACCGTAATAATCAGCGCAACAAGAAAATACTTTCTTGTTGTTTCAACTGATTTATAAATTTCATTAAGTTTTTTATCTTGTTCCTCAATTTTTTTTAAAATTTTCTCTTCCATATATTTTTAATGTTAAACATTTTATTCCCATGAATAATTTTCAAAAATCCAGCTGACTAATTTTTCTGTTTCAATAAATCTGTCATTAGCGTTCAGAATAACGCTGACGATTTGATGATTGTTGACCGGATCGCCGACAACCAAAATTAATGACTCGCCGCTTTGTTCCGTATAGCCGGTTTTTCCTCCGGCGATATTGGGAAGTTTTCCTAAAAGCTCGTTGGTATTTTTCAAATGATGGACAAATTTTTTATCAACAGATCTGACGCTGATTTTCTGCGTTCTTAATATTTCCCAAATTAACGGCTCGTCAAGAGCGCAATCAACTAACTTTGCTAAATCATAAGCAGTGGAATAATTTCCTTTTTCATTTTTCTCCAGCTCGTTAAAAATTGGATTTTTAATATAATCATTATTATTTGAATTGTCAGAAATATTTTCAGCCGGATCTAATCCGTTCGGATTAATAAAATGAGTGTTTTTTAATCCGAAAGAATTTGCTTTTTGATTCATCAATTTAATAAATTCCAAAACAGAATCATTTGTTTCAAAATTTGAATCAGCTGGTTCCGAAATAAAAACAGAATTATCAGGAAGTTCTTCAACACTGATAATTTTCTCTCCGACATATTCAGCTAAAGCGACAGCCGCGTCATTGCCTGAATGCGCCAGCAGAATATAGAGAAGATTTTCAACAGTAATTTTTTCTCCGGGAAATAAATTTCCTTTTTTGCCTTCCACTTCAGCTGCTTTTGCGCTTATTGTAACAACATCATTCAAATCTGCTTTATCCAAAACCACCAAAGCCGCCATTAATTTAGTTAAGCTGGCAATCGGTAATTTTTCGTTAATATTCTTTTGATAAAGTATTTTATTTGTGGCAACATCTGAAATAATCGCCGCTTTTGCGCTCACTTCAATTTCAGAAACTTCTGAATTTTTAATCGGCGCGGAATTTTTTTCTTCCGGCAGAAAAAGATAATTTTCCAATTCTTTTTGGGAAGAAATTCCCAAAATTTTATTCTCAAAATTTTCAGAATAATTATCAAACGTCTGGACAGCAATAAGATTTTCTTGCTGCGAATAAATATTTTTATTAATTTCTTTAATTATTTCAAAATTAAAAAGTCCAACAGTAAAACAGGAAAATAAAATAAAAATAACGATAATAGAAATGGATTTTTTAACTGGCATAAATTCTTCTGTCATTCCCGTGAAAACGGGAATCCACTATTACAATAAGCATAAATTATAAGCGTAGATTCCTGCCTTCGCAGGAATGACAATTTAAAAAAAGTTTAAAAATTAGAAAATTAGACATTTATTAGAAATTAAAAATTAAAAATTAAAAATTAGGGGTGGGGATGGAGGGAGTCGAACCCTCATGTTTTAAAAAACAGTGGTTTTTGAGACCACCCTGTATACCAATTCCAGCACATCCCCGAGAAAGTTAAAAGTTTATAAAGTTGAAAGTTCAAAGTTTGGTTTTTATATTTTGAAAGTTTTTCTTTCTTTAAATTCTTCCTGCTTGCCTTTATTCCATTGCTGAATTGGCCGCAGATAACCGACCACCCGCGAATAAACTTCGCACGGCTGTTTGATTAAACACTTCGGACAATAGAAATGCTCGCCTTGCAAATATCCGTGAAAAGGGCAAATACTGAAAGTCGGAGTAAAGGTAAAATAAGGGAGCGAAAAATTTTCAAAAACTTTTTTAATAAACTCTTTAACGATTTTAACATCATTAATTTTCTCGCCCAAGAAACCGTGAAAAACCGTTCCGCCGGTATATTTTGTCTGGAGGCCGTCTTGCAGGCGAAGCGCTTCAAAAAGATCATCAGTGTACCCGACTGGCAACTGGGTTGAATTCGTATAATAAACTTCTTCCTCGCCGGCAGTAATAATATCGGGATATTTTTCTTTATCCATTTTTGCCAAACGGTAAGAAGTTCCTTCAGCTGGCGTTGCTTCAAGATTATAAAAATTCCCTGTTTTATTTTGGTAATCAATCATTCTGTCTCTCATAAAATCCAAAACTTGGCTAGTAAATTCAATCGCTTCTTTTTGTCCAATATCTTTTTTCATAAAATTAAGCGTCGCTTCATTCATTCCAATCAATCCGATTGTTGAAAAATGATTAGCCCAATATTGCTTATGGGCTTTTTTAATTCCGTCTAAATAATACCGCGAATAAGGATAAAGCCCTTTTTCAGTAAATTTTTCCAAAACTTTTCTTTTAATTTCCAAACTTCCTTTTGCCAAATCCATTAATTCGCCTGTTCGTTTAAAAAATTCCTCTTTTGTTTTTGAAAGATACCCTATCCGCGGCATATTAATTGTTACCACGCCGATTGAACCGGTCAATGGATAAGATCCAAATAATCCCCCGCCCCGCTTATGTAATTGGCGGTTGTCTAAACGCAACCGGCAGCACATACTTCGCGCGTCTTCCGGATCCATATCAGAAGAAATATAATTTGAAAAATAAGGTATGCCGTACTTGGCGGTCATTTCAAAAATTCCGTTTAAGCTTGGATTGTCCCAGTCAAAATCATCAGTAATATTATAAGTGGGAATCGGAAAAGTAAAAACTCTTCCTTTGCCGTCTCCCTCGGTCATCACTTCGCTGAAAGCACGGTTGATTATATCCACTTCATCCTGAAATTCGCTGTAAGTTTCTTCCTGCAATTTTCCCCCGATAACAACCGGCTGCTTGGCGAGCGTTGACGGAACCTTAACATCAAAAGTCAAATTCTCAAAAGGAGTTTGAAATCCTACTCTTGTCGGAACATTGCAGTTGAAAAGAAATTCCTGCATCGCTTGTTTGACTTGTGAATAAGTTAAATGGTCATAACGGATAAAAGGAGCCAGCAAAGTATCAAAAGAACTTAACGCCTGAGCTCCGGCTGTTTCTCCCTGCAAAGTATAAAAGAAATTTACAACCTGTCCCAAAGCGGAACGAAAATGTTTGGCAGGTTTTGATTCAATTTTTCCGGTAACGCCACCAAATCCTTTTATCAAAAGATCGTAAAGATCCCAACCAACGCAATAAGCGGCTAAAGTATTTAAATCATGAATATGAAAATCTCCTTCTTTCGCCGCTCTTCTTATTTCCGGCGGATAAATTTTATTAAGCCAATATTTTTTTGTCACATAAGATGAAATATAATTATTCAGGCCTTGCAGAGAATAAGACATATTGCTATTTTCGTGAACTTCCCAGTCAACCTCATCAAGATATTTGTCAACCATATCAACGGTCTCGTCAACTTTTTTTTCTATTTCCCTGATTTTTTGATGCTGGTCCCGATAAAGAATATACGCTTTGGCGGCTTTTTCAAAACCTTTTTCCATTAAAACTTTTTCAACCGTATCCTGAATTTTTTCAACGGTGGGAATTTGCGGCGGCGGACAATGCTTGTTCAAAATAGCGACAACTTTATCAGAAAGTTTCCAGACAACATTGCCGTCTTTTGTATCGGTCGCTGAAAATGCTTTTTCAATTGCCTTGGCGATTTTTTTCTGCTCAAAAGCGACGACCATTCCGCTTCTTTTTTTTATTTTTGTAATTTTATTTTTATGAAACATAAAATTAAATTAGTTCTTTAAAAAAAAAGTTTAGGCTTGAGATTTAGACCTGTTTTTATTATACCACAAAACCCAGATTAAAGTCAAAGCAAATATTGCGATGGAAATCCATTGGGATATTGTTAAATTATAAAAATGCGGATCACAGACATCTAAATCATTGCAGCGGAAAAAATCCAGAAAAAAGCGGGTAGCGCTGTAATAAAGCAAAAATAGAGAGAAAAGAATTCCGCGGCGGGTGATTTTTTTCCTTAAAAACCAAAGGATAAAAAACAAAATTAAGCCGTTCAGAGAAAGATAAATAGATACCGGATGCCTCAAACTTTTATCAAGATATTCCATTGCCCAAGGGAGATTTGTCAAACTGCCGATATGGTCATTGATTAAAACGCAGCCGATTCGACCGATAAAAATTCCCAAAGGAACTGCCAAAGCGACAACATCAGCCACTTGTAAAAAAGAAAGTTTTGATTTTTTAATATAAAAATAGCTTGCTAAAAAAGCAAAAAAAACTCCGCCGTATAAAACCTGGCCTCCTTTCCAGAAATAAAAAATATCTGAAAGATTGTTTGAAAAATAATCCCAGAAAAGCGCGATGTAAAAAATTCTGGCGCCAAGAAAAGCGCTGATGATGATGATGATTGACAAGCTGATTATTTTATCGCGGCTAATATTTTTTCTTTTCGCTTCTTTTAAAGCGACAAAAAGACAGGCGATAAAAGCCAGCGAAGCTAAAATTCCCCAGACATAAAAAGTCATCGGACCGAGAACAATTTTTTCAAATGAAAAATAAGGAAGCATATTTTTAGTTTACTCCAAAAATAATCTTTTGCCAAATTTTCCGCCATCAAAAAATCAGCCGGCTCGGCTGATTTAAAAAGCAAGGTATTATAAATTGCGCTTATAAATATAAAAAATTATTTAATAACTCCGCCTTCTTTTTTAATTGTTTTCATCTTGTCTTTTATTTCTTCTTTTAATTTATTATATTTATCCCAAGTTAATAGCCAAACAAGGGCAATAGAATCAATCGTATCAGCCAAAACATAAATACTGATTTTATCAAGTTTCTTTTTATATTTTGGATCTTCCAAAATTTTCAGTTTTTTATATTCTTCTTCTTTCATCTTTTCCGGAATAAAATCAGTAGAAATTAAATAAGAAACAAAACAAACCGCTTTAATATAATCATATACTTTTCTGTTTTCCTCGCCTAAAACTTCTTTATCTGCGAGCCTTCCTTTTACTTTTTTTAATTTCCATTTTCTTTTGCTTAATTCATCTATTACATCATACAGAAAAGATTTTTTAAATTTTTTTCTGCATTTCTTGTCTTTAATAAGTTCAGGCGCGCCGTCAATATCATAATCAAAAACCTTTCTCTTTTTATCAAATTCATAAAATTTTGTTATTTCTTTATCCCAGTATTTTTCCATATCCGGATGGATTGTTGACGGTCCGTAGAAATCTCTGGCATCGCAATGCGGCGGCACATGAGCATCAGCTAAATAATGGCTTAACATTAAAAAGTAAAGCGTTATTTGGTCATCATTAAAAACAATATCAGATCCTTTTGGTTCGTCTTTTTGGATCAAAATCATATCTCTGATAGAATGAGTTAGTGCTTCGCATCTGTCAGGAAGAGTATATTTTGACTTTTTGCAAACTTTTTCTTTAAGCCGTGATTTTTTAATTTTAAGTTTTTTAAATGAAGACAAATGGTTCGGCGTTCTATTCTTAATTTCCATCATATGCTCTTTCCCTTCTTTTGTTGACGGTTTCACAAGTTTTAAAGTATGTCCGCCGGTAAGATTATCAGAGATAACACTGTCGGGAAACCAAGCACCTTTAACAAATGCGTCTTTATGCTTGTCAAAAAATTTTACAAAACTTTCGGCTTGTTTTTCAAAATGTTTGTCAAAATTATTGCTGATAAAATAACTTCTGAAATTTTTTTCAAGAAAACTGCCGTTGGAAGTTTTGGATTTTTTTGGCTTTTTTAATCTTTCCAACGCCATTAAGGCAAGCCATGCATGAGCTATTGCTTTCATAATTTTTTGTTTAATTTTTGTTTTGTTAAATTTTTACCTTTCTAAAATTATTTTAACATATTTTGTTTCGCTGCGCAACTTAAATTTTTTATTGTTAAATTTTTAATTCATCATTTTCTGCCAAATTTTGAGCAAAAAAAATAAGAGGAAAAAAATATTTTTAAAATCCTCATGCTTAATTTTCTTTTTAGATTAATCGGAAATTAAATTCATAATTATTTTAATCATCACGTCTTTTTCCTTCGGATTGCTTTCCGCTATTAATAAAGCCAGAGCAATTAAAGTATTGTCGTTTATCTTTTTTTCTCCATTTTCGCGATAGAGATAATTTGATTTATCTAAAAAATAAATAAATAAAAACGAGGAAATTCTTTTGTTTCCGTCAGTGAAAGGATGATCTTTTATTGTTAAATACAAAAGATGCGCGGCTTTTTCTTCAATAGTTTTATAAAGTTCTTTTTTGCCGAATGTTTGATAAAGATTTTTAACAACGCTTTCAAACGCGCTTTGCTTTTCCGCGCCAAAAAGCTCGCTTGCTTCTTTTTTAACCATAAGCTCTTTTTTCAATTCCGCAATAATTACAAAACAGTTTTTGTATTTCAAAGCAAAATCAACTTTTTTGCCTTTCGGCTTTTGTAAATTACCCTTGTCATATTTTTCTAAAACGCTTAATGTTTTAGAATAATCGGCAAGAAGATTGATAATTTCCTTTTCCTGTCCTTTAAGTTGTTTCTTGTTTGCCTGTTTTTGTAAAAAGGCAATTGTAGTTTGCAACTCATTAAATTTATTCCGCGCTTCTAAAAGCCGGCTTTGATTTATCGCGTATCCTTGAATAAGATAATTTTTTAAAACTTTTGTCGCCCAGATGCGAAATTGCGTGGCTTGCGCGGAATTCACGCGATAACCAACAGAGATAATTGCGTCAAGATTGTAAAATTTCACAGATTGAGTTTGAGTTTTTCCTTTAATAGCTCCATGTTTAGTGGTATGTTCCAAAATGGAACTAACCGAATCTTCTTGTAATTCTCCGCTCTCAAAAATATTTTTAAGATGTTTAGTAATAGCTGGTCTTTGTACTCCAAAAATTTGAGCCATCTGGCGCGCGTCAAGCCAAACTGTTTCTTTTTCTAAATGCACTTTCAAGCCAACTTCGTTTTTTGAAGCTTGATAAATAATAATCTCGCCCTTATTAAATTTTTCCACTTTTTTCTTTTTAGGCATATTTTAAATAAATTTTTGAAAGTTTGGAAATGGATTATGAATTTGTTTCTGCGGAGAGAATTGCTTTTCTGTAATTACAATAATCGCATTCAGGATTGGCTTTTGGAATTTTACTGCTATTCAAACATTTATGAATGTCAAAAATAGTTTTCTCAACCCAGTTATCATTGCCTTTGTATGGAATTAGAGTAATATCAAATTCTAATTTTGCGTCAAACGCTTTTTTATCTGTCTTGCCGTTGCAATAAACAAAATAACCAGTATCAGAAACTTTGTAGCCGTTCTGTCTGAGCAGCCACTGATAAACTTCCATTTGCCTTTTATATCCCTCGTGCCAATCCTTATCTAATTTTGTGATTTCTTCGGCTTTGGCTGTCGCTTTATAATCAACGACAAACAATTCAGGAGATTTCTCCCCCTTGCGAAGGGGGAGATTAAGAGGGGGTTTAGCCCAAAGATCATCAATCGCTCCGAATATTAAAAGATTGGTCGGTTTATGTAAAAATTGAATGCCAGTAAAATTGTGTCGCCATTTATCTAAATCTTTGTGCGGAATCGGTTGGGCATCCACGCCGTATTTTTCAATCAAAGGATGTTTTTTATTTTTCGCCCGGCAAATGTCAAATTCTTTTTTTAATAAAGCGTCCACCGCAGAATTCAAAGCAAACGGAAATCCCGGCGGCCGTCCAACTCCCAATTTTCTGTCAAAATAAAAACAGCGAGGGCAATTTAAAAACAAATCAATCTTTGATCGAGAAAGATTAAAAGGTTCTTTTGAACCGGAGTTGTATAAATTTTTTGTTCGTTTGGAATTGTAGTATTGAGACATAAATTTATTGATTATTTTTTGAAAAGTTTTTTGTATTTCTTAAACTTTGGAGAATGACTGTAAAACAGTTTTTGTAATGAAACCATGTCAATTAATAGATTTTACATACTTTACAATACTTTTATCTAAAATATCATCTCCTTTCATAATTGATTTCAACCAATGATTTCTTTCATCTTTTGACAATAACGAAGAACAATAAATTAATGCATACCTACCTCTTCTTTCATAAACATCAATATTTGACTTATGATCTTTTATAAAGATATCATCACTTTTTAATTTTGCAAAAAAAGCTTTATCATATAATGTGTTTATAGATTCTGTTTTTAAATGTATATGTTTAAAATTCTTGTTTTGAAATAAATACGACATCCACATATTTACATAAGGATAATCTTTGAAATATTTGCTCTTGAACAAGAAATTTATCAGTTTAATATTTTTACTAATAAAATCATTATCAACAGTTTTATTTATATATAAAATAACTTCTCTTAATATAGGAAGAAAAAGTTTAAAATTTTCTAGTATAAACTTGCGTGGTTTTTTGATTCTATAGTGTGTGCATTTTCTTATAACATACTTCAATACTTTATAATCAGAAACTTTTGAATTGATATTTTCTTTGATTATTTTTGTATAAGCATTTGATAAAATATTGAATTGATCATTTTTTGACATTTTTTTATATATCTTACCAAAATCTAAATTCTCAGGATCTTCTTCCATATCATACGGGTCAATTCCTGTGTCATATTGATTAATTAAATCTATTTTATTCTCTATCTCATCCATTGCTTTTTTTTCTGTGATATTAAGAATATTATTATCTTCTTGTTTTTCTTCATTTTTAAAATATTTTTCTTTAAATATTTCTACATCACAAATTTTTGTCTTTTCTCCTGAAAATATAAGCCTGTGTGATTTATAAATGTAACAACTTATCTCGTGTAAAATATATTCTAAATCCTCTTTCTTTTTTGAAAAAATACGAATGTCGTCGCTGTATCTAACAAAATTACATGTATATTGTAATATCTTTTTATCAATATCACTCATTATTGCTTCAGATAAAATTGTACTTGCGGCTGGTCCTACTGGTATACCTTTAGATGTGCTCTTGTTTAAATTTAGCAAAAAATTTTCAAGAACAACAGCTTCTTCTTCTAAACTTCCTTCTCCAGCTTCAGATATCATATTTCGAACCCTATGAATATAAATTTGATTGTAAAAATCAGCAATATCCGCCACTAATATATATCCTTTACTATATTTTTTACAAAAATCCTCAGTTTTTTTTGAAAAATCTCCCCATCCATTATCATCTTTTCTAAAAAATGATCCATCAGAAGTAGGTTTGATTCTATAAGAACATGCTATTTTTCTTCTAATGGAAACTCTGTGCTTTTCTATGTTTTTACAGATTTCATAAACTAATGCCGTATAGATAAGAGAATCTATTGGCTCTAAATTGTGTACAATTCTATAATTATAATTTGGCTTAAGAGCAAGCATTATGTCAGGTGATTTTGGCGCATAATCAAAAATATTAATTTTTCTAATGTATTCTTTAACTTCTATCCAGTTTTCTGAAATTGAATGAAATTCAAACGATTTGGGAAAAAAATCGCTACTGTAAAATTTAAGATGGTGTTTTAACGACCATTCTAAAAATCTATCGTCAATAAATTTAGTTTTTACTTTTTTCACATTATTGTTTTTATTTTCTATTAACCTTTTTTATTATCACTATCTCCAAACCTCGTCAATTTCGTCTTTGATTTATTGCTCAAAAACTTCAATTAACTGTTGGCTGGCTTATTAGGCAAATGCAGGCGGGGATTGTATAAATTTTTTGTTCGTTTGGAATTGTAGTGTTGGGACATAAAGTTATAATTTATTTTCCCTCCATAATTGAAATTAATTTGTTTAATTCAAATATTGCCGATCTTTTAGAATCTAATAACTTTTTGGAAAATAACTTGTCGTATTCGCTCGGTTTACCACGTTTCTTTTTTTCAAGATATTTTAACTCAAACTCATTTTTACACCACCTGGAATTTTTTCCGTTTGGTTTTTTGTAAATAATTGATATAAGTAAAAATTCCAAACAAGGAGTATTTTCTATTAATTCAATTTTTCTTCTTTTTGCTTCTTGTCTTGCTTCAATCATTTCATTTTTTGGTTTATCGTTATCAAAAACAACAATTTTTCTATCAAAAGCACCATATGTTTTATCTGCATCAATAATAATATTTTGTGCATCACCACCTTTCCCTTTTTTAACAGTCGTAGCTGTGCCACTATTGCGAGAATATAATTTTCTTAAATGTTTTAAAAACATTTCTTCGTTAAATCCTTCTCCGAACAGAAGAAGAGTTTTTTTTGCTCTTCGTCTTTTCTTTTTGTATGGATTAGTTCTTGACATATTTGTTTTATCTTATAATTTAGGAACGGCTCCATACGCGCCTGCAATATATTTTGCGTAATAATTATCATCGGCGCGCACTCCAGACACATCATCTAGACGCCAGGATTCGCTTTCTCCTTTTTCATTTTTTTCTGTGAGAATAATCTGATATTTATCTAGCTTATTTAAAACCAGATGACTATGAGTGCTGAAAAATAATTGAGCATTATTAGGATTCGTTTCTGGATGAATAAATAATTCATACAGAGATAAAACTATTTCCGGATGCAGATTAACATCAAATTCATCAAGAACCGCAACACCTCCATTAGCTAACACCAAAAGAATAGTTTTTAATAAAATAAAAAGCTGCTTTGTGCCAGAAGATTCATATTGCATTGGGAGATATTCAGTCCGATTGTTAAAAAAATGGGCAACTTTTACATTCATTGAAAAACTATTTTCTTTTTTCTCTTTTTTTATTTTAAACGACTCTAAACCAAGATCAAAACGAGATAATAATTTTTCAGCTTCTTTCTTTAGTGTTTCATTTTTACTTTCACTATAGAAATCCAGTGCTTCAATCAACTGTTGATTTGCGTTAGGCAAAAGATGATCGCCAATCCAGCCAGCTTCAATAACATTAGTCTCTACTTTTTTCCAATAGTCGAAAAATTTAAGACTCTCTTTATGTCCCAAGCGAACAGCGATACTAATTATACTAGCATTGGGCCGAATTGAGTTTTCAAATCCGTTTGGAAGATTAAAACTCTTATCGTTCAGTTCATATTCTCCACTTTTCCGGTTCCACTGACGGGAAAAAATCTTCTTGCTTGTCATTTTTTGTTTGGTTTTATTTTTAACTTTCAGCTCTTCTAAAACAATTTTCTTTTCTTCCAAAATAAAGCTGTAAGTATAAATATTACCATCAATTTCAAAATCAGCCGACAACTTAATTGGTTTATTCTTCCGCTCGCCAAACATAAACGATTTTACCGGCAATGGCGTTGTTGGATTAATATTAGATGAATCTGCTATTAGCCATTTTATAAACGGCAAAACTTTCAACAAATTTGTCTTGCCAGAAGCGTTCGGCCCTATTACGGTTTCAATTTTAGAAAGTCGAGTCCCCGAAGGAGTTAAAAAATAACCATGATTGTTTGGCGCTTTTTCATTTACAACAAAACTTACCGAGCAATCTTCGGCAAATGAATAAAAATTTTTGCATGAAAATGAATGAATCATATATTTGTTGTTTTTAAAATGTATTCAAATATTTATGGTTGTTTATTTTGGTTATTAGAGAAACTTTTTGTGTTAACTGAATAATTAGTTGTTTCATATTAATAAAAATATTAATTAAAAATAAAAAATAATGCTCCAATATTTGTTTTAATTCTCATTTCTAACTGTAAAGAATAATTTATTTGTACTACTAATAACCCTAATAGCCAAAATAAACAAACTATATACAAAATATAAAATACATAAAAAAATCTATAGTTATATGTTAGCAAAATTATATATATATGTCAAGAACCTACAAATTTTTGTATAAAAATGCTTAAAATCATATATTTTAAGCATTTTTTAACTCCGTTAGCACTTTTTTAAAAAAAAGTTATCCACAATCTAAAATTTATTTCATTTTCTTAAAAAATCTCCACAATTTCATCTTTAATTTGTTGCTTAAAAACTTTACGGATTATAAATTTGTTTTCACGGAGAAGCAACTCTATTTTTTGCAACGGCAAATAATTAAAATATAATTCCTATTTTTCATCTGTTATAATTACATTTTTCTTATCTGGATATTTTTCTGAAAAAATAGGATTAACAACTGGAATATTATCAGCCATTACAACCTTTGTGTCATTTCCGTGTTTTTTCGCTATTTTCTCTAATTTTTGAATAAATTTTTTTAGTTTGATTTTACTCGCTAAAAAATAATGTATATTTTTTCTTGATTTTTTAGCAAAGTTGAAAATTTTCTTACTTTACAAAATTATTGTCATTAAAAAAATTAGATAACCACAAAACAGGTTTGGTTAAAAATTTTGGAATCAATAATGTCAAATTCATAAATTTAAACTAATTTATATTTACCATCGCCAAGAAATTTTAAATAACCTTTATCTCGTAAAAATTGAAGTTGCTGTCTAATTTTGTCTTCAATGTGTTTATTTTCAGGATGTTTTATTTTTAAATATTTTTCAAAAGCATAAATTTCATTAAGTTTAAATTCATTTTTTCCAAGTTTATCAATGCAATTCATAACATCTAAAATCCATCCTTTCAATTTTGCTTTTTTAGATTCTCTTAAAAATAAAGTTTTTTGCCAATTCTTTAAAATTTTTGCTTTTGGTTCTATTTTCTTATTTCGCACATAAAAAATTTTACCGCTTTGAGGAATACTTTGTAGTAAAATATTACATCCAATCCATCCTGCGCGACGAGCATTTAAAGACAGTGGCTTTCTTTTTTCAATAATTTCAGGAACAAAAAAATGTTTCGGAATGATAAAAAAATTTAAAACTTCATAGCTACTAACATCATAATTTAATAAGAAAAAATTGGGATTATTCGCACTTTGCAACCTTTCTATCATTGTTTTATATGCTCCGTCTAAAACTTTTTTTCCAATAGAATCTTTTTTGCTTTTTAATTCATATTCTTCTTTACAATTAGGACAATAAAAATCAGCTACTGGCTTATTGTTTTCATAAGAATCAATATTTATTCCGCAATTCGGACAAAAAATTTCTTCATCAACCCAGTTTTCACTAAGCACTCTGATTTTTTGAGAAGCGCTTTTGTAATCTTTTGCGAGTTCTTTATTAAAAACTATTTTCATAATAAATAAAATTTAAATAGACAAAAAATAAGGCGGATCGGCAAAAATCATATCAATGGAATTTTCTTTCATTTCTGCCAAAACTTTTAAACAATCTGAATCGTATAATTCGAATTTTTGTTTTTGATAGTATGGTTTAATCATATATAATACTTTAATTTCTATTTTTATTCTACAACGAAAACGTCCAAAAATCAACAGAGGGTTTTTATGGATAAATTATAATTAAAAAAGCGGCAATCAAATTGCCGCAAAAGTTTTTGTGAAAGCAGGGCTATCGGGATTCGAACCCGAGTTACTAGGATGCCCGCCCTACGGCGGATCTCCTCCTACGGCGGATCCGCAGAAAGCGGACGCTAAAAGCGGAAAAACCTATCGTCTTAATAAAGTTTTTTGTTGAAAAGCAGGGCTATCGGGATTCGAACCCGAGTTACTAGGATGCCCGCCCTTCGGCGGGTCCGCAGGAGGCGGAAAAACCTATCGTCCTAATAAAGTTTTTTGTTGAAAAGCAGGGCTATCGGGATTCGAACCCGAGTTACTAGGATGAAAACCTAGCGTCCTAACCAGACTAGACGATAGCCCCATTATTGTATTTTCTTGTAATTATTAAAACTGTAATTACTAGGATGCCCGCTTACAGCGGATCCGCCGTAGGCGGAAAAACCTAGCGTCCTAACCAGACTAGACGATAGCCCCATTGTTTAATAAATCTTTGATTCTTTTTTTTAATAATTCTCTTTGTTGTCCGTTTGTTTTTAATTCAAATTGCCAAATATATCAATCAGCTTTATTTTAAAAACATAAAAATCGCCAAAATATTTTTTGGATAATTAACGAGTCAGAACTTTTCTTCCTTTTTTCCTTCGCCGGGCAATAACATTCCGCCCGTCTTTAGTACGCATTCGCGCAATAAATCCATGGACTCGCTTCCTTTTTTTCTTTTTTGGCTGGTAAGTCATCTTCATAAATTAAAGCATAACATTAATTTATTTTTTAGTCAACAAAATGATAATATTTAATAATATTTGACCCCGCCCTAATTTCAAAGTATAATTTTTACTTAAGGATAGTTAAAAGGCGAAGCCGCCTTACGGCTCTATTATTCTATTACAAAAATCTTACGAAAAAATTAGGGCGGGGTTGACAGAAATAACTATCCATATTAAAGTATAATACTATGGAAAAAAATTCCAAAAAACAAATTTTTGAATTTATCAAAAAAAGCGAAAATATTCTCATTGCTTTGGGAACGCGGGCAAACGGCGACGCTTTGGGAAGTTCTTTAGCTTTTTATTTATTTTTAAAAAAATTAGGGAAAAATGTTGATATTATTTCAGCAAATTCGCCTTTGGAAAAATTCAATTTCCTTCCGAGTTATGATAAAATCAACAAAAATTTTAAAGCGGACAGGGAATATATTATTTCTATTGATGTCCCTCAGGGCAAATTAAATCAGCTGTATTACAAGCACAAAGGCGAACAATTAAAAATTTATCTTAAGCCAAGAAATATTGAATTAAATCGGGAAAAAATTTCCCTTCAAAGTGGAAATTATAACTATGATTTAATTCTCGTTTTTGGAATGTATGATCTGGAAATGCTCGGTTCGCTTTATGAAGAAAACGCCGAGCTTTTTTTTGAAACGCCGATTATTAATATTGACAATCATCCTTCAAATGAATATTTCGGTAAAGTTAATTTAGTTGAAATTACCGCCAGCGCCGTTTCGCAGATCCTCAGCGAGTTTCTTTTTGAAATCCAGAAAGATTCGATTGACGCAAATATCGCCACCTGCCTTTTAACCGGAATTATTTCTGAAACAAAAAGTTTTCAGGCGATTAACACTACTCCGAAAGCGCTGGAAATCGCCGCCAGATTAATTTCACTCGGAGCCAAACAGCAGGAAATTATCCGTTATCTTTATAAAACAAAATCTTTAAATTATTTAAAACTTTGGGGAAGATCAATGGCGCGCCTACGTTATGATTCCCAATTCAGAATTATCTGGTCATTGATTTCACAAACGGATTTTCAAAAAACCCAGACCAATTCCGACGATTTGAATTTAGTGATTGAAGAACTAATTAAAAATTCTCCGGAAGCAAACCTTTGCCTGATTTTCTGGGAATCAGCAGAAGGCGTTCAGGGACAAGCGCAGATAATTAAAAATTTAAATCTAGAAGAACTGCAGAATCTTCTCGGCGGTTCGTTTGAAAACAATAAAATTAATTTTAAATTAGGAACAACCGACATTACTCAAGCGGAAAAACAAACTTTGGAAAAAATTAAAAACTGGTTAAAATAAAAAAAGTCGCATTTTTTTAAGTAAAAAATAAAGAGGGACGCAAATCCTTTTTTTTATTTTGCTGGGGCTCGCCCCGCCTTAATTCCAAAGCAAAACTTTCAATTATTAACAAACTAAAGGCGAAGCCGCTTTGTAGCTCCGTTATTCTATTATAGTAAATCTTGCGAAAGAATTAGGGCGGGGTTGACAAAAAATCAGACCTATGGTATAGTATTATATTGAGTAAAAAACTTATATTATGGATATTTTAAACGAAATTAATAAAATCAAGAATCATTATGAAAAAATCATCTGGATAGCTGTTTTGGTAATGTTGTTCAGCTTTTTATTCAGCTTGATTCTGCCTTTAAAATACCGCTCAAGCGCGGAAGTTTTAATTATCCAGAAACAAACCAGTGAAATTGACCCTTACACATCAGCAAAATCAGCGGAACGAACCGCTGAGACATTAACCAAAGTTATTTATTCTTCCTCGTTTTTTGACAAAGTTCTGCGGTCTGGATACAAAATTGAAGAAAGTTCTTTCAGTAAAGAGGAAGTGAAAAAAAGAAAGGACTGGAAAAAAACAATTGAAACGCAAATAGTCAGAGGAACTGGAATTATTAAAATTAATGTTTATCATAAAGATCAGTATCAGGCGGAACAAATCGCCAGCGGAATAGTTTATGTCTTGGAAAGATACGGGCAGGAATTCCACGGCGGCGGAGATTTTATTGAAATCAAAACAATTGATTATCCTTTAACAAGCAAAAATCCGGTTAAGCCGAATTTGATTTTGAATGTGATATTCGGTTTTGCTTTTGGTTTAATTCTGGGAACAGTTTATGTTTTTCTTTATTTGGACGATGAAAAAAAATCAAAAGGAATAATTTTAAATAATCTGAATAAATTGAATCCAAAAAAAACAGCGATGGCGTCTGAAGTAGCGCCCCGCCTGTTGTTATTCTCTGATTCTAAAAAATCTCCGAAAGATTCCGGAAAAATAGATAAGGAAATCCGAAAAAAACTTGAAAAATTTCGCAAGAATACTGACAAGTGGTCAATTTAAATTTAAACTTTTCATTTTCCAAATCTTCTCTGGCGATGGTTGTAATTATCCATCGCTTTTTTAAAATCTTCCAGAGTAAAATCAGGCCAAAGTTTGTCAGAAAAATATAATTGCGTATTTGCCGTATTCCACATCATAAATCCGTCTGAAAGATGAGGATCTCCGCCGGTGCGAATAAGAAAATCAACCGGCGGAAGATCGCAAGTCAAAAGATTTTCCTTTAAAAGTTCAGATGACATTTTAACTCCGCTTTTAATTTTTAAAGCGGTTTTTTCAATCGCTCTTAACATATCCTCGGTGCCGGAATACGCAAGAAAAAAATTCAAAAAATGATCCTGATAATTTTTAGTAACATCCATCGCTTCTTGAATAATTTCAACAATTTCTTTCGGAAAAAGTTCTTTCCACCAGCCGATCGCGTTAATTTTTATTTTATTTTTATGAACATATTCATCATTGATTAATTCCTGAAAATCTTTTTTAAATAAGTTCAGCAAAAAACGGACCTCGTAAGGCGAGCGTTTCTGAAAATTATCTTTGGACATTGCCCAAATGGAAAAATAAACAACGCCCATATCAAAAATCTCCTTTAAAATTTCTCTAAAGTTTTTTTCTCCTTGCCGATGCCCAAGCCATGGTTTGAGTTTATGATCCATCGCCCACCGCCGATTCCCGTCTGGAATTATGGCAAGATGATTTGGAATTTTTACTGCTTCTTTTTTTGTTGTCATTTATAAATCCTTTCTTTGGCAATATCCATTGCAATTTTTCGCGGGATGATTTTTTCATCTCGCGATCTTTCTAAAATTTCCTGAGTGTTTTTAACAATTTTTTCCTGAATCATTTTAAACATTTTTTCTTCATTCCCGCCGATATATTCTACATAAGAAGAAATCACTCCTCCGGCATTGGCAATAATATCCGGAATAATCAAAATTCCCTTTTCGCCTAATCGCTCTTCAATATCCATAGTCATCGGAATATTTGAACCCTCAACAACAATTTTTGCTTTTACTTCTTGAAAATTTTCTTCAGTGATTAAATTCGGAATTGCCGCTGGAATTAAAATGTCGGTTTCTAAAGAAACGATTTTTTCTGCGGAAAAAATCTCGCCGTCGCCATAATTTACCACTGAACCGGTTTGTTTTTTTATTTCAGAAAGTTTTTCAAAATCAATTTCATTCGGTTGATAAAGACATCCCTTTGAATCAGAAACTCCGACTAATTTTAATCCCTTTTCAGTTAAAAATTTAGCGGCAAAAACACCAACGTTGCCAAAACCTTCAATAGTAAAATTTAAATTTTCCGGATTAAGATTTAAATGCTTTATTCCAACAAGAGCCGCTTGGGCGACGCCAAAACCAGTTGAACCGAGTTCATGAGGCAGTCCGCCCATTTCTTTCGGCTTGCCAGTGCAAGATTTCAGATCGCCATTTTCTTCGGCAAAAATTTTCATTTCCTTTTCCGCAATATTCATATCCGGCGCGGCAATATACAAAGAAGGGCAAAGCAGCTTTAAGGCGCGTGAAAAAGCGCGGACGATTTCTTCTTTTTTTTCTGGAGAAATTTTTTTTGAATCAGCGATAATGCCGGATTTTGCTCCGCCAAAAGGCAAATCCGCCAAAGCGTTTTTAAAAGTCATCGCTCTTGCCAAGCCAAAAACTTCTTCGCGCGAAACATCCGGCGTCATTCTTATCCCGCCTTTTCCCGGACCCAAATTTGTATTATCAATAACTAAAAACCCGCGCATTTTGCTCTGCGCGTCATAAACTTCTAAAATTTTCTCCGGACCGATATTATCAAACATTTTTTAAATAGTTATATGCGCTAATCGCGCTAATCGCTCCTTCGCTTGTTGCGGTGACAATTTGAGCAATTTTATTTGATCCGGTAGTAATATCGCCGGCAGCAAAAATTCCTTTGATATTTGTTTGCCCTTTTCCATTAACGATAATGAAACCTTCTTTATCAAGTTTTATCCCAATTTTTTGAGTGAGTCTGCTTGGCGGCTTAGCGCCGATTTCGATAAAAACACCATCTAAAATTAATTCATTAGAACCGTTATATTTTTTATCTAAAATAATTTTTTTTACTTTTTCTTTTCTTTGAATCTCCAAAAGATTTGTTGATTTAATTCTTTTGATTTTAGGATTAGATTTTATCCGATCAATTAAAATATCTTGAGCCCGCATTTTTTCTTTACGATAAATAATATACACCTTTGAAGAACATTGAGATAAAAGAATAGCCGCTTGGGCCGCCGCATTGCCGCCGCCGACCACAGCAACAATTTTATTATGAAAAAAAGCGCTGTCGCAAGTGGCGCAATAACTGATCCCTTTGCCTAAAAATTCTTTTTCTCCGGGAATATTCAAGCGGCAAAAAGTTTTTCCTAAAGCCAAAATAACTGCCCGAGTTTTGTAAGTATCTCTATCACTGATAATTTTAAACCCATTTTCCATCGGTTTAATTTCCTGAACTTTCTCTAATTTAATTTCTGAACCCAATGCTTTAACTTGTTCCTGAAAAATTTTCACCATATCTATGCCTGAAGTAGATTTTACTCCGGGATAATTTTCTATAATAAAAATTTCGCTAAGCGTACCGCCAAGAGCAGTTCCCAATACTAAGTTTTTCAAATTAAACCGCGATGCGTAAATAGAAGCGGCTAATCCAGCTGGTCCGGCGCCAATAATAATCAAATCGTAAATCTGTTTTTTTTCTATTGCGTCTTTTACCATATAATTTAATTCTGATTTTATTCTTTTCCGATTATTCCTTTGATTTTTCCGACAATTTCGCTAAGATCATGGTCAGCTTTAACTACATAATTTGTCGCGCCCAGAACCAAAGCTTTTTGGACATCTTCTGTTCCGCCAAGATTGGTTAAAATAATAATCGGGATTTTTTTTGTTTTTTCGTCTTTTTTCAAAGCTTCTAAAACTTCAAACCCATCCATTTTCGGCATAATTAAATCAAGCAAAATCATATCCGGCGCTTCAGAAACAGCCATTTTTAATCCTAATTCTCCGTCAAGAGCGCTTACAACTTCGTAATCTTCCTGAAGTAAAATTTCCTGAAGCGCTTTTTGAAGAATTGCCTCATCTTCAACAATAAGAATTTTTTGTTTCCCGCCTGTCGGCGGATGTAATTTGTTTTCCTCCATAATAAAATTTCCTTTCTTAATTATAAATATGAAATATTAAGATTTTGCGATGGGCAAACTAAACCAAAAAGTTGTTCCTTTATTTTCTTCGGAATTAAAGCCAATTTTTCCGCCAGAACCTTGAATAATCGCTTTGACAATAAATAATCCCAGCCCGGTTCCTTCGGTTTGGCGTTTAAGAACATTTTCTGAACGAAAAAACTTTTTAAAAATCTGCTTTTGCTGTTTTTTCGGAATGCCGACCCCATTGTCTTTAATTTTAAAACAAAATTTATTTTTTTCCCGTTTGAGTATTATTTCAATTTTTCCTTTTGCTTTACTGTATTTAATAGCATTATCAACTAAATTCTGGACAACAGACCTGATTCTTTCCGGATCTGCTTTTATTAAAGGTGCATTACCATTAACATTTAAAGAAATTTCTATATTATTCGCTTTAGCTAAATTTAAAAAATCATCAACTACCGAACGAGCAATTTCTTCAAAATGAATATTCTGCGGTTTAATCTTCATCCGCCCGTCTTCAATTCTTGAAACATCCAATAAATCATTAACTAATTTAATCATCCGATTATTATTTTCCTGAAGATCTTTCAAATAGCTTAATTGCTTTTCATTTAAAGCGCCAAGTTTTTGAGTCGCAAGAAGTTCCAGCGGCCATTTAAAATTTGTCAAAGGAGATTTCAGCTGATGGCTGACTATGCTGATAAATTCATTTTTAAGAATTGCCGTTTCTGCCATTTTTTCCACGCCTCTGATAATAAAATTTCCTAAAACAAAAATCGCTATTGCCACAAATGACACGCTCCCGACAACCACTTCAGGATTATAATATTCCTCGGCAAGAAGATAAGTTCCGCTCATTGCCAATAAAGTCAATAACCCCATTAAAATAAATAAAAAGCCCGGGCATTCTCTTGCTTTAAGATTATGCTTGCGGCACTGGGTGAATGGATCAATATTTTCAAGAATTTTTTTAATATTCATATTTGTTTATGTTTTTAAGTTTTTAGTTTTTAACATTTCTATACTTTTATTATATACTAAATTATTTTTCTAATCAAGGGGGTAAAATCTTTATTCTCTACAAAATCAGAACTTATGTATTTGGCAAACAATACGCAATAAATGTCATGGTGAGCTTGTCGAACCATGACATTTATTGCGGGACAATATCCTTCGACAAGCTCAGGATGACATGAAACTACGTAAGTTTTAAAATTAATAACATTCTACCAAATCATCCGGAATATCTTTTAAAAATCGCGAGGGCGGATTTGCCTGGCGAGCGCCGAATAAATTTCTCTGGCAGGCGTAAATAAGATAAACCTTTTCTTTAGCGCGAGTGATTCCCACATAACAAAGCCGGCGTTCTTCTTCTAATTGAAAATTCAAATTTCCTTCTTGGCTCATTCTGATGCTTCTGCTGTGAGGCAAAAGCCCTTCTTCTAAACCAACAATAAAAACCACTGGAAATTCAAGTCCCTTTGCCGAATGCAAAGTCATCAAGCTAACCACATTATTTTTATCCAAATTATTCCCTCCATCCCCCTTATTTTTTTTATCCCCCGGGTTTCTCAAATCCTCCGTATCTTGGATCAAAGAGACATCTTCCAAAAAATGATTCAACCCTTCAGAAGGATTCAAATTATCATATCGGTTCGCTACGGTTAAAAGTTCCTGAACATTTTCCCACCGTTTATCTCCCTCTTTTCCTTTTTCTAACCATTCTTTATAATGAATTTCTTCCAAAAGAAATTTTATAAAATCAGTAAGCTTGAAAGATAAAATTCCTTCTTGCAGTTTTTGAAAAAGTTTGCCGGTCTTTTCTAATTTTTCTCTTTGGGAATCTGTAATTTCAGAAATGTTTTTAGCGTTTAGAAGGACTTTAATAAAATCCTTATTTTCCTGACGGAATTTTTCCATTACTTTTTCCTGCAGCAATTGTCCGATTCCTCTGGTTGGCAGATTTATTATTCTGGAAAAACTAAAAATATCTTTAGGATTCCAAAGTGCCCGCAGATAAGACAAAATATCTTTAATCTCGCTTCTTTGGTAAAATTTTATTCCGCCGACAATTTTATAATTAAAATTTCTATTTAGAAAAGTTTCTTCTAATGAACGCGACTGGCTGTTAGTGCGGTAAAAAATCGCAAAGTCGCTAAAATTAAATCCTTGTTCTTTAGATAATTTTTCAATTTCCTGAAGGATAAATTCTGCTTCGTCTCTTTCATCAGATGCTTCATAACTAACTAAAGAAGAGCCCTCTTTTTTTTCTGTCCAAAGTTTTTTTTCTTTTCGCTGAACATTTTTGGAAATAATATTATGGGCCGCTTCAAGAATTTTTTGGGTTGAACGATAGGACTGGTCTAAGAAAACAACTTTTGCTTCCGGATAATCTTTTTCAAAAGAAAGAATATTTCTGATGTCCGCGCCCCGCCAAGAATAAATTCCCTGATCAACGTCTCCGACAACACAGATATTTTTATGTTCGGCGGCTAAAAGTTTCGCTAAAATATATTGCGCGTAATTAGTGTCCTGATATTCGTCAATTAAAATATAACGAAATCTCTGCTGGTATTTTTTTAAAATCTCGGGATTTTTCTGAAAAAGTTTCACGGTCAACATAATTAAATCATCAAAATCCAGCGCATTATTTTTCTTTAATTCGTTTTGGTAATGCTGATAAACTTTTCCAACCTGTTCTTCAAAATATCCCTGTTTCTGTTCTAAATAAGATTGATAATCTATCAGCTCGCTTTTTGCCGCAGAAATATTTTTTTGTATAGAAAAGGGATTAAACATTTCACTGTCCATTTCCAAATCAGCCATTACTTTTTTAATCAAAGCTAATTGGTCTTTATCATCATAAATTAAAAATGTTTTGCTCCAGCCAAGTTTGTCTATTTCAAACCTTAAAACACGAACGCAAAAACTATGGAATGTGCTGATAGTCGGAGTTCCAAGAGTTGAGCTTTTGGAGATTTTCCAAGAGTTCAACTCTTGGAGATCTTGAAAAATTTTCTTTACTCTTTCTTTCATTTCTCCGGCTGCTTTATTGGTAAAAGTAACCGCTAAAATATTTCCTGGATTAACTTTGGCATAACTGATTAAATAAGCAATTCTATGAATTAAAACTTTTGTTTTTCCAGAGCCGGGTCCGGCAATAACAAGAAGCGGTCCGCTTACCGACTGTGTCGCTTCTTTTTGTTTTTCATTAAGTCCGTCTAAAATTTTATCCATATTTTTATTTTACCACTTTTCAAATTTTTGAGCAAAGAAAGAAGAGGATAAATTAATTCCCATATCCCCGCAATTTTGTCAAGTTCAAAACTAAAACTTTATTCTATTTAATATGATAGTACATACTATCGTACTGTTTAAAAACAAACTATCAAATTCAAAAGGCGGCACTCAAGTTGCCGCCTTTTTTTGCTCTGAATCTATTTGTTTTTGTTATTTTTGTTTTTGTTTTGCGGGATTGTCAATATATCTATTATATTACAAACACATTCAGAGTTCACCCTGTTAATTTTTTTAATTTTTTGTTGCGTTTTCCGTAGGGAACAAAAATTTTTATTCCCTACATATATTGTTCCTGCCAATTGCTTCCTGCCAATTGCTAACCGCCATCTACTGATACATCACATCAACTCCTAAGCTATAAAGATCTAATTCCGCCTGATTAACATTGTAAATCGCTTCTTCAGACCCACCGCGGGCGTAAAATTGCCCGGCAGTCATATTAAGATGATGCATTGTTGAATCACCATTAATTTCATAGACCTTGTCAGTTGCTGACGGAGTTCCATTTGGTCCGGTGCAAACTCTTGCCCAAGCGGATAAGGAATAATCATCAAGAGAGGAAACTGATTTAATCATATCCCAGTTAAGATGCCCGTAAGAATTGAAAACCTCCGGAGAAACAATATGCCTTTTGATTTTCTTGTCGTTGATTATTTTAATTACATAAACTTTTTCATCGTCGCCAACGCGGACAACATCGCCATCAGAAAGTTCAATAACTGAATCCCCCATTATGGCAAAGTTGGAAAAATTAGTTGTAGTTGCCGTAATCGTATTGGTCGCCGCGTTAACGCTGCCGGTTAAAGCAACCCATTCTGTTCCATTCCAGCGATAAATTTTTAATGTCGCTTCGTCAATTCCGGAAATTTGCGCGTCGGTGTAAGTGAAAGAAAGAGTCACCGCTTTTGAGAATGAACTAATTGAAGTTGTTCCGGCGGTAGCGGTAATCGTGAAAGCGCTTGCCATTGATTTTCCAGTCGGCGCCGGAGCTGAAGCGGCAACACTTGCCGTGGAAGCAGAGGCAATTTCAACAGTAGCGTTTTGAGTTAAAGCGTTAGCCGGAATTTCAACTTTTGCCGTAGTATTATCAGCGGCGGTCAAAATTGTTTCTCCGCCGTCTGAAGACGTGGCCTCAACTGTCCCGGTAGTGGTTGAAGGGGTTGATGACAAAGTGCTTGTTCCTCCGCTGCTGCTATTTACCGGCGTTGCTGAAACTTCGTTTGAAACAGGCGATTCATTTCCAGAACTGTCAGCCGCAGTTACCACATAGTAATATGCTGTTCCGTTTTGAGCAGTTGTGTCAGTATACTGGCTCACGGCAACTTGGGAAGTATTAATTTGATTTGCGCTGATCGCCTGAACGCTCGCGCTGGTACTTCGATAAATCTCATATTCTAACAAATCAGCTTCTGAATTATCATCCCAATCCAAACTCACTTGGCTGCTGCCGGCAGTCGCGACTAAATTGGTTGGCGCGCTCGGAGCGATTAAATCAGAAGGAGTGGTCCCCCCGAAAATGGTAAGATGGCCTGTTGTTGATTGAAGCGTTATTTTGTAATCTCCATAAGCATCAGAATCTGAAACTAAATTATCCGCAAAAGTGTCAAAGTCTGGCTGGACTGTCCATTCTGCATCAGAAGCGTTCGCTTTAGTATAAGCTTTTTTAGTTGTGGAAAGCGGCACCCAATCGCCCACTGAAGCGTCCCAGTATGAATTGGTCAATAATTTTAATTTACCCATATCAGTTTCTCCTGCTTCAGTAATATCTTCTTTATAATAATTAAGCTCTATTTCTATATCGCTATTTAAGGTAGTGATTGCCTGACCTGAATTATCTTGCGCGGTAATTTCTTTTCCTTTACCTCCGAGAGGTTCAGCTGAATTTGTTTTGGAAACGCTGCTTACTTCTTTTGTCCTGATATTTCCTGAAGAAGTGCCGCTTCCAAGAGCGTTTGGAGGAGCGACAATCTTAACACCAGTCCCGGAACTCAAACTATCGTCTAATGTTCCACCGGAAGCTGGAGTCATCGGCCTGGATTTTAGTTTGGAACTCCAGTTTGCGTCCACAGTTAAATTAATATTATTTCCAGCCGAGCCAGAACCGTCAACAGTAATAGGGCTGCCAAATCCTGTCTCGCTATATCCTTCTCCAACTCCTTTCAAAATATATGTTCCGTCAACCACGCCAACTGAAAAAGTCCCGTCAACTTCGGTTGGAGAACCGGCAATTTGCTTGGTTGTTGTTTCTTCAACCCAAACCCAGCCGTTGGCAATTTCTTCATTGCTATCATAAGTGCTGTCGTTGTCAGCGTCAGCGTAAATTACACCGGTAATAAATTGGTCAGCAGCTGTTAAAGCGTAATCTACTTCGGAAGCGTCTGCCAAAACAACAATATCAGTCGGCTGTTGAGGAACATATCCAGGCATTTCAACGCCCATTTTATATGTTCCGGTTTTTACAGTAATAGTATAAACTCCGCTGCTATTTGTCGCGGCTCCGGTATGGACTCCTGTTGTTGGATTTCCCATCCACACCCAGGCGCCTCCAATATTACTGCTGTCAGAACTGTCAGTGATAGTTCCGGTAACAGCAAATAATTCGGTTAAACTGTCAGGCAAATCAAATTCTACTGTGTTGTCAATTAAACTTACAGTTCCTTCAGCCCAAATAGCAGGAGTGCCACCCACTACAGTAATACAATGTTTAGTGTTTCCCGCAGCATCCGCCTCATCTGGAATATAAAATCCGGCGCCGGGAACATCTAAAAAGAACAGATAATCTCCGACTGGAAGTCTAACAGATGAATCAGCGTTCAGCGCGGACATCTTAATCGTTTTATGAAAACCAGTAGGATGACAAATATTGCCAGAACAGCTAAGCCCGTCAATATTGACTATTCCTGTTTGAGAAGCGGCGCCATTAGTAAATTTAATATCTACTTCTTTTAAATTTTCGCTGGCAATTATTATGTCTTTTCCAGTTTTGCTAGCGGTAGTAATTACAACATTAGCCGGACTGTTTGCCACCTCATCATCAACTGTCAGTTCAACTTCGCCGAATTCCGGAGTCCAAATGTCAACTCTGTATTTTCCCGGAGGAACTGAAATTGAATATTCTCCAGACGCGTTAGTTTGTCCGCCATATTCTCTTCCAAGATAATTTCCATTGCTATCGTATTCAACCGCCCTGATAGGCATATAAGTTTGATCAATGTTGTTAAGAGTGACAGTTCCTGAAATAGCATAATAAGTTACTGAAGAATCTTGCGACAAATTCTGTGTCATTGACGCTCCATCCACCACAACTGTCTGTGATTGAGAATCTCCAAAACCTGGAATATAAGATTGAACAACCCAGCTTCCATTAGACACATAAAGAATATAATTTCCAGAAGCGTCAGTCATTGTGTCAGCGTGCCCCATTCCATTTGGCTGATACGCCCAAACCGGAGCGTAGGAAACCGGATTTGTTCCATTGGTTACTTTTCCGGAAATAGTCCAATCAGGTTTTTGAATTTTAAAGATGAATAAATTATCGCCAGCGTCTTCTGTCCCGTTATTATTTACATCAATAATTAGAGAATTATCTACCTCAACATCAGCAGTGCTATTTCCATCATCAACAGGATTAGAACCAACACTTTCCAAATCTCCATCGGTAAACACTCTTACAGTTCTATCTGGCGTACCCGGCAATCCCGGCTTGAACACGCCGACTGAATATGTTCCCGCTGTCGCGACTTTCAAAGTAAATTTTCCGTTTGTATCTGTCTTCGCGTGAGATCCCATTCCCATTCCCATCGGCTGATAAGCAAACGCTTCCGCGTCAGCAATAGCGTTGCCCGCGCCGTCTTGGACATATCCAATAATCTCCATAGTGGCGGTTGAAATTGAAATATCTAAAGTTTGCGAGGATGAACCGTTGCTTACAATTGTTGTCGGCATTGGCGGCATCCAGTCAGGCATTGGCGGAGGGCCGGCCATCGGACCTTTTGGCATTGCCGGGCCTACTCCAACCATCCAATCTCCCGCTGGAAGATAAAGAATAGTTGATAGCGCACTGCCAGTTCCAGTTAAAGTTTTTACTTTAAAACCGACAGGGCTTCCGGCAAAAACATCTATTGCGTCGCCGTTAGGAATACCAGTTATATTTACGGTAACAGCCGCCACAGCGCCAGCGTCTTCTTTTGCCAAAGCTATTGTTTTAGTTTCACCAACTTGATCAACAATAATCGGCTGGGGCATTGGCATCCCCAGATAATCAGTAGTGCCTAAAGTAATAGTCGGTTCGGTAAATAACATATATTGTCCCTCTAATAAACTTGAAAATGTTACCGAATCAGATGTTTCATTAAGGAAAGCAACAGTTTGCTCCATTGGACCGGTCATCGGACTGCCCAAGAAAACAGTTACATCGCCATTGTCGCCGGAAGTCACTCCGTTTATTGTTACCACTAAACTATTGCTTCCGCCTTCGTTTATAAAGAACGGCATCGCGGTAATTGTTTCAAGCAAATTTCCGCTCGCGTCCATTGTTTTCATATCAACCGTGTATCCAGAAGTTTCAAATCCGCGCGGGATTGAAGAATTTACAATGTCCTTTATATCCATACACAAAAAATCATTGGGCTGGGTAGCGGATGTTTTAGTTGTTATTGTAATTGTTCTCGCGTTCTTGTCGCCGAGCACTGAATTAATTCCTACAGTTCCCTCGTTCCATTCATTTATATCATTATTCACAGGAGAATACGGATCTTTTGCCGCGTTTTCCACATCAAATCCAACCGGGAAAGTTAAAACGATTCTGCCTCCGGCCGGGATTACTTTCGTTGTCGGAACATCAACAAAATATATTGTTGTCTGTCCGGCCATTGCGTTCATCGGAAAAACGCCGGCGCCCATCATTCCCATCATCCCCATATCCGGTCCCATCATCCCGCCGCCGCCCATCATCGGACCAAGCATTCCTCCGGTGTTGGCGCTGTTTTGAATCGGCATTTGAAAAGTTGAACCGCTAGTCATATCATTTCCTGAAAGATCGGTAACACCAGTTCCTGTAACAGTTGCGGATGTTGTATCAATATAATAATCATTGCCGGCAGTAGTTCCTGGTATATCATCAATCATTACTGTATTTCCCATTCCGTCATATTTGAATTTAGCGTTTGTTAAAACAAGTCCGCTGATGCCGCTCCAGTCAATTGTCCCTGCTGGTCCTTGTTTAATAATATAATTCGCCGGGTTCAAAACAGAGGTCGCGTAATTTGCCGCTGTGTCAGCCACGCTTGCCGAATTCATAGATTCTGAAAAAGTAATTGCCACCCCGTATTCATCGCCGTTGGCGAACATAATTGACGGATCAACAGCATCGCTAACACTGTCAGTCGTAAATGTAATTATATTTGAAGCAATAGGCACTCCGACCGCGTCAGTAACGCTCGTCGTAACAGTCAAAGTATAATCAGTGCTGGTCGCTAAAATAACGCTTGGGGAAAACGACGCGGACTGGGACATTGGATCATAACTTACATTTCCCGTCACCGCAGAGGTTCCTCTTTTTAAAGTAATAGTGTTTGAATTTATTGTTGACGGATCCATCCCTTCGGAAAATTGAATAGTCATCATTCCCGGATTAACAGCAATTTCAATATCTCCGTTTGCCGGCCAGCTTCCTAATACTGTTGGGGGAGTTGTGTCCGAACTTGTTCCCACTTCAAATCCTGAATTATAAAATCTATAAGTTGAAACATGGCGCCCTTGTCCTGGATCCCCCATCCAAATTCCGGTAGCGCTTTTTAAGGCGCCTGAAACAGCAATCCTATACCTGCTTCCAACCGCAAGAGCGGATAGCGGAGTTAAAGTTGCATTCTTTCCAGAAGTATCAAGAGAGATAGAAAAATCTACAGCGATTTCTGTTTCGTCATATCCGCTATAAGTAAGTTTATATAATTTTATGTTTGTGGTATTAACTGTGGTTGAATCCATCGGGTCGGAAAAATTGATATTTATTTTAGCGTTTGTCATTACATTCATCGCTCCGTCATAAGGATTTGTTCCAATGACAAACGGAGGCATCATCGCTCCGGTTCCAAAATTATCGCCCATCATCTGATCGTTAGTAAAAGTTCCGCCAGCGGTAAATGAAATCATATGTCCGCCATCAGGACGGTTGCCTTGCAATGCGTTTCCGGCGGTGTCGCGGATGGTGCCGTTCATAATTAAATAGTAAGTTGTGTTTTCTGTAAATCCTGCTCCGCCAGCCGGCAAACTGATTACTCCCAGATACGGATCCATTTCTACTGGTGGCATATATTGATCTCTGGTTGGATTGTATTCGGCGGTGTATCCGGTTAACGCGGCTTCCGCGGCCCCTGAAGGATTATTAGTCAGAGTAACGCTTGATGTAGTAAAAGTTGTTGTGTCAATATCTTTTGAAAATCCGACAAAAATTTTAAAGTCCGCCATTCCCGCTGGAATTCCCATCATCCCGTCCGGCGGACCTGTCCACATTACCATTGGCTTTTCGCTGTCGCCGGTCATTCCTCCACCTTGGCCAAGATACATAGTTCTGTCAACTGTTACAGCGGCGCCGTTGACAAATACATCATTAATATTTTCTTCAAAATATCCATCCTTAATCATTGTTAAATTATAAATTCCGTTTGGAACGGATAATGTATATACTCCGCTTCCATTAGTAGTCGCGCTATAACCAGTTCCTTCTATCATTACTAAAACACTTGCAATCGCTGCTGGAATATCGTCTGTAACTGTTCCTGTAATATCATATGTTGTTATAGACGACGATAATACGACGCTAATAATAAAAGGACTTACTGCCACCGCTGCTTCTTGCAAGGCCACTGTATCATAAGTTCCTGTATCAGCCATCGCGTCCATTGACATAAAACCGGTCCCGCCGTCTGTGACAACTTTTAAATAATAATATAAACCATTAACTCCAGTGCTTGCGTCAACAGTGCCTTGTGGAATCGTAAATTTAAAAAATCCATTTGATTGGTGAGTTCCAAGAATAGTTGTGAATTCCGCTGCCGTCGGGCTTCCATCGCCAATCATATAATGCAGTTCTGCGACTATCTGATCAATCGGCGTCATTGGATCTCCCATTTGCGCGGTAATTTCTAAATCAGATTCTGTTACTGCTGAATTGATAGGCATATGCATAATCATCGGACCATTTCCCGCGGCTCCGCCATAACCGCTAAAATC
>DAOWLE010000029.1 GCA_030643545.1 bacterium
AATCGCCTTAATCAGTCTGTCGCCGAAGGAAAAATTACCCAAGAGCAAGCTGACGAACGCCTCGCAAAAATGAAAGAGCGATTTGAAAATGGCGAAACAGGCAGAGGTTTTCATAAAGGATTTGGCGGAAATTTCGGATTGGAAAATAGCGGATTAAAATAATGTGTTAATCGTTAATTTAAAAAGGCCTAGAATTGCTCCGTTTCTAAAAAAAACGGCACACTAGGTCTTTTTTAAATTAAAATCATTTTACCGGATGGCAGCATTTTGCCGGCTCGTATCCTTGTTTTTTCGCTTCTTCCACTGAAGAAAACCAGATTTGATTTTCTGGTTTTATTCTTTTCACATTATGGCAATCCGACAAATGATATTTTTTGCCTTTGACGCTTCCGACTAATTGCTTTTCTTTCTTGTCGTTTTTATTATCTGAATTTTTATTTGCTGAAACCGCTGTTTTAGAAGCATCGCTTAAAACTTTTCCTTCGTTTGTTTTATTTTCTGTTTTTAAAAAATTTTCCACAAAATCAACTTGGCTGTCGTTTATTTCCAAAGACGGATTATTTAAAGAATAATTGGAAATTTTGCCAAATCCAAAACTGATTAAAGCAATCAAAATAAAGCCAATCGTCAAAATGATTTTATCTTCATTTTTGTAAAAAATCTTTTTAATTTTTACAATTTTGGGACGAATTCCAGAAACTATTGACATAAATTTTAATAATGTTATTATTAAATTAGAAACAGTTCTTTTTAAAATTTGGTTGTTGATTTGTGGTTAATTTAGGAGGGGGGAAAGAAAAAAATGTTGGAAAATATAGAGAATCCGTCTTTGTTTGAACCATCAGCAATAGTAGTAGCAGGGGTAATTGTAGTGATAGTAGCTTTGTTCTGGAAATATGGATTAGGTCTTAGCTTTGGTCCTAGCTATGGAGGACGGGAAAAGAAAAATGTCAACTTGGATGATTCGCTATTGAAGACTGAACCAAAGAATTTGTTATTCATACATGAAGGATACAATCTTCGTATTGGAAACGATGGAAATTTTATCCAGTGGGTAAAAGAAGCTGCTAATAGAGGCGCTTTAGTGAGAATTCTTTTAATGGATACTAGTAAAACTTATGGACTGGAGAATTTAAAGAATATCAGCATATCTAAAACCGAAGAATCGGGATTAGGAATTATATTAGCTGACAACGGTAAAAATATCGCCGCATACATTCAAGAAGTAGAGGGAAGTATATTTACTCCACAAGTATTCCAAGGAAGAAGTCACATTGATTCATTCAACAAGGCATGGAAAGATAGTCGACTATCAAAATATTAAAAGAAGAGGAGATAATAAAAATCAAAAAGATAAAATCAAATTTTATCTCCTCAATATTTTTTCTAATCACAAACCAGCAACTGAAATTTTTAGAATTTTATTCGTAAATCGTAAATCTTAATTCGTAAATCATTTTAGATTATGGCTCATAAAAAAGCGGGCGGATCTACCACCCTTGGGCGGGACAGCAAGCCGAAATATCTGGGAATAAAATTATTTGCCGGCCAGATAGCGAAAATCGGCGCGATTATTGTCCGTCAAAGAGGAACAAAATTCCGTCCCGGAAAAAATATTAAAAAAGGAAAAGACGATACCCTTTTTGCGACAAAACAAGGGAAAGTTTTTTTTACGACAAAAAAAGTCAAACGGTTTGATAATAATTCAAAATTGGTCAAATTTGTTAATGTGGAATAGTTCACCCCGTTCCTAATTTCGCAATACCGCCTGTTATAATCCAACTACCCGAAGTTATCAGGGTTATTTTTTTGTATCATACTGTCTTATGAAATTAGGAACGGGGTTAAAATTTCCCCGCCGTTTTCTTCAACCGCAATCGTGTGTTCAAAATGAGCTGATAAACTTTTGTCAGAAGTAGCAAATGCCCCATTGTCTTGAATTTGCTGAACTTGATAATTTCCCGCTGTAAGCATCGGTTCAATCGCCAAAACCATTCCTTTTTCTAATTTAATTCCGGAATTTCTTTTGCCGTAATTTAAAACATCCGGATCTTCGTGGACTTTTTTCCCCACTCCATGCCCGACTAAATCTCTGACAACGGAAAATCCAAAACTCTCCGCGTGATTCTGGACTGCCGCGCCAATGTCTCCCAGACGATTATTAATTTTCGCCTGTTCAATTGCCAAAGATAAACACTCTTTGGTTATTTTAATAATTTTTTTTGCTTCATCTGAAATTTTTCCAATGCCGACAGTCAGCGCCGCATCAGTGCAAAGACCTTTATGCCAAATTCCCAAATCCAAGCTTACAATATCGCCGTCTTTTAATTTTCTTTTTGAAGGAATTCCATGAACAACTTCTTCGTTTATTGAAACACAGAGAGCCGCGGGAAATTTGTCATAATTTTTAAAAGACGGTTTTGCCTCATATTTAAAAATAAGCTTTTCGGCAAGCTCATTTAAATACTCGGTGGTAACATTTGGTTTTGCCTCTTGAGAAATCTGCTCTAAAATTTCAGCCAAAATTTTCCCGCCTTCTTTTATAATTAAAATCTCCTGAGGAGTTTTTAATATAATCATAGTTTTTGTTTGTCATTAGCTTCTTAATCTCATTATATACAAATTTTAATTATTAAGCAAAAAAAATAAGAGCGTAATTGATTTATTCCATTGCGCCCTTTTTTGTTTGATAGTTTTTTAATTGTTATCCTTTGGCATTTCTTTAAGTATTTCAGTGATGTATCTAAATAAAAATTTGCCATTTTTGTCATAAACATTTCCTTTGCCATCAATCATATGCACCACATTTCTTAAGCCGACGCAAGAAAATTGCTGTCGTTTGCCTGTTTCTTCAGCTTTTTCAAACGCTTCAATAAGTTTTCCATATCTCTCTATTTCTTCTTCATTCATACCAGAAATCAAACCCATTCTTTTTTCACCTCCTATTTTTATGCTTTCTATCCACTTCCAATTCAATCTTTTCTTGAATTTCAATCTTCAGCATAACGCCCAATAATATAATTCCCACTGAGTACCAAAATCCATTGCCAATAATTCCATTCCAAAGCATACTCCTAACTAAAATCAGAAGTGCCTGAATATTTTCTGATATCATTCATCCCCTCCTTTTATTTCTTTTTTAAAATTTCCCTCCCTGTTTTGAAATTTTCAAGTATATCTTTATAAACTTTTTTAATCGGCTGTTCGCCGTTTATTTTAATTAAAATTCCTTTCTTTTTTAAATAGCGCGCCACCGGCAAAGTTTCTTTCTGATATTCTTTGAGCCGGCTTTTTATTTTTGTTGGCGAATCATCTTTGCGCTGATAAATTTCACCGCCGCACTTCGGACATTTTTTTATTTTTTCGCTGATTGTTTTTCCTAAAATAAAATTAGTTCCGCATTTTTTACACACTCTTCTTTTGGAAAGCCGCTTCAAAGTTTCTTTTTCGCCTATTTCAATTAAAAAAACAAAGTCTATCTTCCTCCTCATTTTAGCGAGCATTCTCTCGTCAGCTTTTATCTCCGGCAGTTTCCTTCCAAAACCGTCAAAAACAATTCCTTTGTTCTTTGGTATTTTTTTTAATTCTTCTTTGGCAATTTTTATTACTATTTTGCAGGGAACAAATTTTCCCTGCTCTGACATTATTTTTTTAATTTTTTTGCCCAAAGTATTATTTTGCCGGGCAATCGCCCTAAGCATTTCTCCGGACTTCAAATATGTTAAATCAAACTCTTTAGCCAAAAATTTTGCCTGAGTGCTTTTGCCGGATCCCGACGGCCCAAGAATAAAAATATTCAATGGTTTCATATAATTAACTTTGCATAAAGATTCAAAGCGAGAAAATGTAATTTTTAAAAGTATCCTGAGACAAAATTGCTTGGTCCCCTCCTGAATTTTAGGAGGGGAATTTTGCCGAGGGTTAAGCAAGTTTGCCCGCTGGAAGCAAACTTGCGTCTTTTAAAAATTATTTTTCGAGCGATTATTTTTTATCTTCACTTTTCTTTTCTTCCCCACCTGCACTGCTGGCAGGTTCTTTGCCTTCCTCTTTGGCTTCTCCTTCTACTTCTTTATCTTTCACTCCTTCAACATCTTCAACTTTTTCTTCAACTTTTTCTTCAGTCGCTTCCAATTCTTCTTTAGTTCGCGGCTTAAGAACAATAGCAACAACTTCATCTTCGTTAACTGATAATTTTACATTTTCCGGAATATCTAAATCTTTGGCGTGAATTGCCTCTTCCAAATTTTTAATTTGGGAAATATCAACTTTAATTTCCTTCGGCAAATCCTGCGGCAAAGATTCAATTTCAATCGTATTCATATTTTTGACAAAAACTCCAGCTTCGTTTTTCACCGCTTCTGACTCGCCGACAAAAACCAAAGGAACTTCAGCGGAAATTTTCTCATCCATTTTCACCTGATAAAAATCAATGTGAAGAAATTTATCAGTAATCGGATTAATCTGTAAATCATGAACAAGAACTTTTTGGGAATTATCGCCAACCAAAAGATCAATCAAAGTATTTTCTCCGGCTTTTTTATAAACCGTTTCAAAATCCTTGTATCCGACTTTAAGCGATTGCGACTTTATTTTGTGCCCGTAAATAACCGCCGGAACAAAAGCGTCCCTCCGAAGTTTTTTTAATTTCCCTCCGGTTTCCGTCCTAATTGTTGATTTTAATTTTAATTCTTCCATAATAATGTATTAATAGTTAATATAACATTTATATGACGATTATATTATATTTATTATATAATGTCAAACATAGTTTTAAAAGTCAAAACTTATTAAATTTATTTTTCAATTAAATTTTCAACTTTGTTTTCTTGCTATTTTAGCCGTTCCATACTAAAACCAAAGTTAAAATAACCATAACAATTGATAAAAAAATCATTATAATATTGGAATGCCCAGTTGTTTTATTTAATTTTTTAACCTCGTCCCGCAATTCTCTAATCGCTTCATTGTCAGGACTTACAGATATCATACCCATATATTTATTTCGTTTTATTTCTCAATTAATGCTTTTACTTCATTTTTCGCTTTTTCTAATTTTTTTTCGCTTCTTTCTTTTCTTTTTAAACTATTAAAATTAAATTTATTCAAAGGATTGTTTTCTTTTTTAATATTTCTCCAGTCAAAATCATATCTTTCTCCTGCTAGAAATTCCGGTTTTTTTATCGAAAATATAGATCTATCTGTACATATAAAACCATCATCGTCTTCCGACGATTCATTATTGTCTTGATAACCATTAAATGTATAAATATCAAACTGTGAAAAAAGAACAACAAACAATCCTGCAACTGCTTTTAAAACATTATCAAAAGAAGCATTATTAAATTTATTATATCTATTGTGTTTTACTTTGTTATAATCACTATACCAATTTAATTTATATGATTCTTCCCAATCACTAAATGGTTTTAAAATTTTTGTCGGTTTCCAAAAATTTAATTTTACTTCATAATCTGATAATTTAGAAGATATATTTATTAAGTGGTAATCTATTATATTTAAATTTCTTTCCTCTTTTTCATCTTCATTATAACCATTATCTTTTAATATTGATGTAAAATTAGTTTCACATTCAGTCGCAGCTCTTAATAAAAGTTCATAAAGTCTATGCGAATACACTTCTAAATTAATATCGCTTGGTTCAATATATTCAAAAACTTTTTTGAAATCATTGACAATAATATCATATGCTCTACATAATTCAAACCTATTATTTGCATACATCTTGTCTAACATATAGTCGCAATCAGTTCCACTTCTTATTATTCTATAGTACGGTTTTTTTAATGACATAAATTCTTTTTTAATTTTTCAACATTCCTCATAAATATCCCAAAATAATTTTAAAAACCCGTGTAATTATCGCTTAAAAATTGTAAAAAGATAATTTGCCTCTAATTGTTTATAATAAATCAAAAAATCGCTTATTTCGTCTATTGTGAATAACTTTTTAACTTATCCACAAAGTATCACAGATGTATCACAGATATATCAAGCATCTAATTTTACAGTAATTTAGTCTGTTTCGTTCCTTTTTGATTATTATTATTTGATTCAGCCATAGATAACATCTGCGGCGTTAACTTATATCTAACATTTGGACCGATTTTTTCTGTTCTTTCTACAGCTTGTAATTTTTCTAAATGCCTAAGTCTTCTGACAACGGTTGCCCTTTTTTTACTAATCTCTTTTTCAAAATCAACTGGTGCTCCAATTTGATTTTTAATTAAATAATAAATTATTCTCTTTTCGTCCTCATTTAAAACTCTTAATATCTCTTGATTCAATTCTTTCAAATCTTCTAATTCACTTTTTACAATTCTCTTTTAGAAGACTACTAATTTGTAGAAGACTACCTTCTACAGACGGACAAATGGCTATTTGAATCCTTATTTTATCTTCTACTTGCTGACTATTTTTATTTTTCGACATTTTTCTTTATTTTTAAAATTAAAATTCTTTCAAATTCAAAAAATATCAAAAGAATCATACTAAACCATAAAATAAAAAGATGAGGATTATCCCAATTTAATTTTATCTGATAATATAAAAGTTTTATAATAATAAAAAAGAATGTAAGTAAAATTACCCGTATTAAATATTTAGACAAAATAGCTCCTTGAAATAATGAAGTCATAATACTATCATCTTTCTGCGAATATTCCATTTCAGTTTTAATATAAAGTAAAAAAGTAACTAGAAATAATAAAATCCAAAATATTACTTTTAAAGCAGATAGCATTGTTGTGTCAAAATCAAATTGAACAGTAGAATAAAAAAATGTTTCTGCTACGAAAAATAAAGCTAAAATTTCAAATAAGCATTTATTATCTTGAAAATATTTATTCAACCATTTGATATTTTCTGAAATAAATTTTCTCATATTTCTAAAATAAATTATTTTAATTTTTAAAAAAAGAGGGGAATTTAAATCAGTTTATTTTAATCCCGCTCCCTTTTTTATTATCTTATTCATTTTTATCTTATTCATCTTCCAGAAAAGTATGCATCTCCAAAATATCATCAACGGAAATTGGATCTTTGTTTTTAAAACGCTCCATATCTTCTTCGGTGACATCGGTGAGCGCGCTTACCGAAGTAATTCCCAAAGGGCTTGCGGTAACCATCGCCATCACCGAACTTTTGCATTTCGGACAAACTAAATAAAAAATCATTGCGTTATCTTTTTTCTTAACCACTTTGATTTTTTCTGAATTATAACTTTGGCCGCAAAGCGGACAGCGAATAAAAGATTTCAATTCCGGAATTGGAAAAAATTTAGACATATTTTTAAATATATTTTACCTATTTATAATAACTTAATTAAAGATTTATGTCAATTCATGGATTTCTTTTTGCTCGTCGTCAGTCGCGCTTCTGATTTTTATGCTTTGTAAAATACCAAGTCCGATTAAAGTGGCGATTAAAGCACTTCCTCCATAACTGACCAAAGGCAAAGGAATTCCGGTAACCGGAACTAACCCCATATTCATTCCGATATTAATGCCCGCTTCTGAAATCAGCATAATAATTATTCCCAAAGTAAGCATTTTTCCAAAATTATCTCTAGCTCTATGAAAAATACCCAACAATCTCCAAAATAAAATTCCAAAAAGAATTATTAAAAAAATAATTCCGATAAATCCCAATTCTTCTCCGATAGCGGCAAAAATAAAATCTGTCTGGGTTTCCGGCAAAAACAAAAGCTGGCTTTGCGAACCTTGCCCTAATCCCCTGCCCCAAAATCCTCCGGAGCCGACAGCAATTACCGATTGGGCAACATGATATCCGCTTCCCAAAGGATCAAAATAAGGATTTATAAAAGCAAGAATTCTTGCTTTTTGGTAGTCCTTGAAAAAAAATAGCCAGCTTAAAATAAAAAAGCCGACCCCGCTTGATAAAAATAATCCTAAATGAAAACGGTTAATTCCCAAAAAAACAATCATTCCAAACCAAATAAGAATAATAATCAAAGCCGAGCCGAAATCCGGCTGAAGAGCGATTAAGATTGCCGGCAAAGCTGCGTAAATTCCGGAAATTAAAATCGTTGGCAAGCGATTCATCTGTTCATAATGATTAGAAAAATATTTTGCCAGAATAATAATAACAATAATTTTTGCGATTTCCGCCGGCTGGATAGAAAAAAATCCGAACTTAAACCAGCTGGCTGATCCGCGAATTAAAACAGCGTTAAAAAAAAGCAAAACAAGCGAAACGATTGTTAAAATATATAAAGGGTTGATATATCTTTTTAAAAGGCGGTAATCAATTAAAGTCAAAATAAAAGCGGCGGTTATTCCGCCAGCTAAAAATAAAACTTGCTTTTTTAAATTCAATAAATCAAGATTTCCGCCGGCGTAAGAAATGCTGTAAATAATTAAAAGCCCCAAACCGCTTAAAATAATCGCTACGCCGAAAAGCGTCCAGTCAACATTTTTAAGAATACGAATGTTCATAATTTTATCTATATTGTTGAAACCATTCATTTGTTCCGTGGCGTTTCATAAAATTTTCCGAATCAAAAATATTTGTTTCCGCCTGCATTTCCATAGAAGAAACCGCGCCGCGGATCGGATGAGGCCAATGGACATTAAAATATCTTTCCTGTCCGCTGAACATTGTTAAAAGCTCAATTGAACCGGCGCCCAAAATATTTTTATCTTTGTCAAATAAAACAACATTAATTAATATTTTGTCAAAATCATAAACAGATTTATTGATTGCCACTCCGGACGCTTGGCCGTAATAAGGATTGCCGGTTAAATTTTGATAAGTTTTTTGGCCGATAATAATTTCCGGCTCTTTATAAATTTTTAATCTCTGCCATTCAATATCAGAAAAACTGAAAACTGTCTGCGATATTTTTTCCGAAGAAATAAACGGCTCAATAATATATTTTGTTTCGCCCGGAAGAATAAATGTCTTGCCGCTTTTCTTACTGATTAATGAATTTTGTTCGTCGTAAATTTTAAAGTCGTATTTAATTAAATTGGCCCCATAATCAGAATTTGAATTTCTAATCTTAGCAACCAAATCGTAAAAGTTTTGTCCTGACAAAACCGCTTCCGCCGAAATAATTTTCAAATCCTCAACCGGCGGAGGAGGAATTGGACAATCTTCGCACGGTCCGCCGCAATCAATTTTTTGTTCTCCCTGATTTTGAATGCCGTCAAAACAAGTCGGCTCTTTTTTTATAAAGCCAAAATAAATTGCCAAACCGATTGCTGAAAAGAAAATAACAGCAATTAAAATTTGTTTTAAAATTCTAGACATAATTTTTGTTTTTAATAATATTTAATATAGTGCTATTATTTTAAAATCAACCACTGTCATTC
>DAOWLE010000045.1 GCA_030643545.1 bacterium
AAAATGAAAGCGCAGATGCTTGACCAGATGGATTTGGAAAGAGAAAAAGGAATCACAATTAAGCTGCAGCCGGTTCGAATGAAATATAATAAATTTATTCTGAACCTGATAGATACTCCCGGCCATGTTGATTTTACTTACGAAGTTTCCCGAAGTTTATCCGCGGTTGAAGGAGCGATTCTTTTGGTTGACGCGACTCAGGGAATCCAGGCCCAGACGATTTTTAATCTTGATATGGCTTTAAATGAAAATCTGAAAATTATTCCGGTGGTCAATAAAATTGATCTGCCTAACGCCAGAATTGATGAAATAGTTAAAGACACCGCCAACCTTTTGGCTGAAGATATCGGACAAGTAGAAAAAATTTCCGCGAAAACCGGGCAAGGCGTGGAAAAAATTATAGAGCGGATTATAAAAGATGTGCCGCCGCCTGAAGATAATTTACAAAAACCTTTGCGGGCTTTAATATTTGATTCTTTTTTTGATCCTTACAAAGGCGTGATCGCTTATGCCAGAATTGTTGACGGATTTTTAGAAAAAGGAGATAAAATTTTATTTATGGCGACTGGAGAGCAAGGCGAAGTTTTGGATTTGGGAATTTTTACGCCGGAAATGAAATCAAAAGACAATCTTTTTGCCGGCGAAATCGGCTGGGTAGCGACCGGAATAAAAGAGATTGAAAAGTGCCGGGTTGGAGACACAATCGCTTCGCTCAAGTTAAAAGTAGAAAGTGAAAAGTTAAAAGTTATTGAAAATAAAAAATCAGAGCTCAAACCTCTTTCTGGATACAAAGAGCCAAAGCCGATGGTTTACGCCAGTTTTTATTTGGCTGAAGAGAAAAATTTTAATGTTCTAGCAACAGCTTTAAAAAAATTAAAACTTAACGACGCCGCCCTGACTTATCAGGGGGAATCTTCAAACGCGCTTGGACAGGGATTTCGTATAGGATTTTTGGGGCTTCTGCATTTGGAAATTATCAGCGAGAGGCTGAAGCGGGAATATAATTTGGATTTAATTATCACCTCGCCTTCAGTTTCCTATAAAGTCAATTTGAAAAACCAGAAAACAATTTCAATTTATTCTCCGTCGGATTTGCCTGACCGATCAAAAATTTTAACCGTTGAAGAGCCCTGGGTCAAACTTGACATAATCTGCCCAAAAAGTTATCTTGGAAGTGTAATGGAACTTTTGAAAAATTACGACGGCGTCTGGAAAGATACCCAATATATAAATCCTGAAAGGATAATTTTAAAATATGAAGCGCCTTTATCAATGATCATTGTTGATTTTTACGACCAGTTGAAAAGTGTCAGTTCTGGTTTTGCCTCAATGAGTTACAATCTTATCGGCTTTCGCGTTTCTGATTTGGTAAAACTTAATATTTTAATCGCCGGAGAAAAAGCAGAGGCGTTTTCGAAAATCGTCAGCAGAAAACGCGCTTATCAGGAAGGAAAATCTGTTCTTCATCAATTAAAAAAAGCTTTGCCTCGGCAAAACTTTGCCATTGCCTTGCAAGCGGCTTTGGAGGAAAAAATTATTGCCCGGGAAAATATCAGCGCTTTCCGCAAAGATGTTACCGCCGGGCTTTACGGCGGCGATTACTCGCGAAAAAGAAAACTTTTAGAAAAACAAAAAAAAGGAAAGAAAAGAATGAAAAAAATGGGACAAGTTGATATTCCAACAGAAGCGTTTTTAGCGGTTTTAAGAAAAAAATAAAAATATGGCAAAAATTAAAAAAATTCAGGCGCGGGAAATTTTGGACTCAAGAGGAAACCCGACCTTGGAAACTGAAATAATTTTAGACAGCGGAATCCGGGCAAGATCCTGCGTTCCTTCTGGCGCTTCCTGCGGAAGCTATGAAGCGTTGGAATTGCGCGACAATGATCCAAAAAGATATTTCGGAAAAGGAGTTTTACTCGCTTGTGAAAATGTCAATCAGAAAATTTTTCCGGCTCTCAAAGGAAAGAAAGTTTTTGATCAAAAAAAAATTGATCAGGCAATGATTGAATTGGACGGAACAAAAAATAAATCCGCGCTCGGAGCTAACGCTATTTTGAGCGTTTCACTCGCCTGCGCCCGGACAGCCGCTTTAGAAAAAAAATTGCCATTATATAAATATCTATCAGCTGGTAGCCGGCAGCTGAAAGCCGGCAGCCGGCTACCAGCCCCTATGTTTAATATTTTCAATGGCGGGCTTCACGCAGATAATAATTTGGATATTCAGGAATTTATGATTGTTCCAATCGGTCTGAAAAGTTTTAAAGAGCAAGTGAGAGCCGGTTCGGAGATTTTTCATTTTCTCGGACAAATACTTAAAGAAAATAATTTAGACACTGATGTAGGAAATGAAGGAGGATATGCTCCGAATTTAAACGCAAATTTTCAGGCATTTGAATTCATTTTAAAGGCAATACAACTTTCCGAATATTCATTAGGAAAAGAAATTGGACTGGCGATTGACGCCGGTGCGACAACTTTTTACAATTCAGAAGAAGAAAAATATGTTTTAAAATTAGATAAAATTTCTTTGGAAAAAGAAAGATTAATCACGCTCTATGCGGAGTGGATTAAAAAATATAATTTGATCAGCATTGAAGACGGATTGGCTGAAGACGATTGGGATGGATGGAAAAAGATGAGTTCCAAGTTTCAGGTTCCAAGTTCCAAGTTGTTGGTTGTCGGAGACGACTTAACGGTAACCAATATTGAAAGAATAAAAAAAGCGATTAAAGAAAATTGCGCAAACGCGGTTATTATCAAACCAAATCAAATCGGAACTTTAACGGAAACAATTGAAGCGGCGCAGGCGGCTCAAGAAGCCAATTGGAAAATAATAATTTCGCATCGGTCAGGCGAGACCTGCGATGATTTTATTTCTGATCTGGCTGTCGCTGTCAACGCTGACTTTATAAAAACAGGCGGGCTTTCCCGAAGCGAAAGATTGGCAAAATACAATCGGCTGATGAAAATTGAGGAAGAGCTCAAAAGTCAAAACTGAATTACTTACCGTCGTTGCGAGCGAAACGAAGTGGAGTGCGGCAATCCCGTTATTAATTTCAAAATTTTAAATTTTCAAATAAAAAAAACGGGTATTGCTTTTGGCTCACCGCTTTAACATTAGTTTCTTAACTAAAACTAATATTATCTTTTTCTTTGATCAATACAATTCGGAATCCTGGCGTGAGAATTCCGTCTTTGTAAAGACCAAGTTTTTTTGTGTCTTTCATTAAAAGCGCTATTGCTTCAATTTCTTCTGCTTCAACTTTTACAGAAAATGTTCCTGGAAATTCACATGTGGGATGAATGAAATCAATTTCTTCATCTTTTATCTGAATAGAGGCCTTACCTTTCCATAAAGCTGACAGAAAAGATCCACAAAAGAATTCTGATTCTGTATGAGGTTGCGCTATTGCAGAAAAACCCACAATACGTCCTTCTTTGTTTTTAAGGACACTGAAATCTATTTCAAACATTTTTTCTTTTTTCACCTCCTATTACTCTCAATATGAGAGGTACAATTAAAGGATTTTTATCCTTTAAAAAAGAATATCATAATTTGGAAAATATGTCAATAGTAATTTGTCATTCCCGCGAAGGCGGGAATCCACTATTACATTTTATCGTTTTTTAAAAAAACAAATTTTAAGATAATGTTATTCTCAATTTAGTAGATTCCTGCCTACGCAGGAATGACAGAAGAAAGATAGAAATGATAAGAAAAAATGGAAATGATAAAATAACAAAAAAATTTCAAATTAATCTATGAAAAATAAACCATTCGTTCTTATAATTTTAGACGGCTGGGGCGTTGCTCCGCCTTCAAAAGGAAACGCAATCGCTTTGGCAAATACGCCAAATATTGACGGTTTTTTAAAAAAATATCCGAACACGACTTTGAACGCAACCGGTTCGGCTGTTGGCTTGGAAGCAAATCAAATGGGCGGATCAGAAGCCGGACATTTGAATATCGGCGCCGGGCGAATCGTCAAGCAGGACTCGCAATATATCAGCGAAGCGATTGAATCCGGAAAATTTTTTAAAAATCTTGCTTTAAGAAAAGCGATAAACCATACAAAAGTTAATAATTCCTCTTTGCATTTAATTGGACTTTTAAGCAGCAAGGACAGCCCTCACAGTAATCCAAAACATTTAAGCGCCCTTCTCCTTTTGGCAAAACTGCAAAAAATAAAAAAAGTTTATCTCCATCTTTTTAGCGACGGCCGGGATACTTTGCCGCGAAGTTCTTTAAAGTTTTTGGAAAAATTAGAAAAAAAATTAGAAAATTTCGGATTGGGAAAAATTGCCACTATCGGCGGACGGTTTTACGGAATGGATAGAACTAAAAATTGGCCAAGATTATTAAAAGCGTACCAGGCAATGGTTGACGGTAAAGGAGAAAAATCTTTTTCCCCAAAAGAAGCGATTGAGCAAGCATACGCCAAAGGACTTTCCGATGAATTTATTCTGCCAGCAATAATTTGTAACAAAAACAAAAAACCAACCGCTAAAATTCAAAACAATGACGCAGTGATTTTCTTTAACTTAAGATCAGACCGGGCAAGACAGTTAAGCAAACTTTTTGTTTTGGATAAAATTAAAGAGATAGAAAATGATAATACGGATCCTTGTTCTCGCGATGTGCGAAAACGGACTAAATTAAAAAATCTTTTTTTTGTCGCAATGACTGATTTTGGTCCGGATCTTCCCTGCCAAACCGCTTTTAAAAGCCACGATATTGAAAAAACTTTGCCGGCAGTTCTTAAAAATTTTAAACAGCTTTATATCGCTGAAACAGAAAAATACGCCCACATTACTTATTTTTTTAACGGCGGACATGCCAATCCAATCGGTAATGAAAAAAGAGTAATGGTTCTTTCTCCAAAAGTAGCCAGTTATGCTCAAAAGCCGGAAATGTCCGCTCATGAAATTACTCAAGTGGTAACAAAAAATATTAAAAAAGATGTTTATGATTTTTACGCGATTAATTTTGCCAATACAGACATGATTGGGCATACGGGAAATTTAGGCGCGGCAATAAAAGCCGCTGAAGTTGTCGACCAATATGTCGGAGAAATAGTAAAAGAAATTTTAAAAAAGAAAGGAACTTGCATTATCACCGCTGACCATGGAAATTCTGACGAAATGATTGATTTAAAAACAGGCGATGTTTTAACAATGCACAGCAAAAATCCTGTTCCGTTTATAATAGTAAGCTGTGAGCCGAAAGCTGTGAGCCGAAAGCTACGCCGGAGAGGAATTTTATCTGATATCGCGCCGACGATTTTAGAAATAATGAAAATAAAAAAACCGGTTGAAATGACCGGAAAAACATTGCTAAATTAAAAACTGAAAATGAAAAATGAAAAACTAAAATGTAAAATCTAAAATTTTTTAATTATCATTTTTCACTTTTAATTTTTAATTTTAAATTTGAAACATG
>DAOWLE010000020.1 GCA_030643545.1 bacterium
CTCAGGCGATTGGCGAACCAGGAACGCAGCTGACTATGAAAACTTTTCATTCTGGAGGAGTTGCTGGAAAAGATATTACTCAGGGACTTCCGCGCGTGGAAGAAATTTTTGAAGCAAGAGTTCCAAAAGTAAAAGCGCTGATTTCCGAAGTGGACGGAGTGGTTGAAAATGTTGTTGAAGAAGATAATAAAAAAATAATCAGAATTTTCATTAAAGACCTGCAAGGCAAGGAAAAAAAAGAAGTTGAACAATATAGCGTTTCTAAAGACACCGCTCTTTGGGTAGAAAAAGGAAGCGTTGTGAAAAAAGGCGATCAGCTGACTGAAGGCCATCTTGATTTGCATGAACTTTTCAAAATCGGCGGGGAGCAGGCAATTCGCCATTATATTATTTCTGAAATTCAGCAGATTTATTCAGCCCAGGGTGAAGGAATTAATGATAAGCATTTGGAAGTTATTATCCGCCAGATGTTTTCACGGGTCAATGTTAAAAATCCCGGAGACACAAATCTTTTGCCTGGCGATATTGCCACCAAATCCCAGTTCAGGGAAGCTAACATAAAAGTTAAAGAAAAAGGCGGATTGGAAGCAACCGCGGAACCGCTTCTTCTCGGGATTACCAAAGCCTCTCTTTCAACAGAGAGCTGGCTTTCAGCGGCTTCATTCCAGGAAACAGCGAGAGTTTTAATTAAAGCGTCAATCACAGGAAAAGAGGATACTTTAAGAGGACTTAAAGAAAATGTAATTATTGGAAAATTAATTCCGGCAGGAACAGGATTTAAAAAATAATTTTCCGCGGGGTTAGCATAGTGGCTATGCAGCTGCCTGCAGAGCAGCTTACGAGAGTTCAATTCTCTCACCTCGCTCAAAACACTTGTCATCCTACGGCTAATCCGCTGCAAGCGGAGAACTTGAAACTTATAACTTGGAACTTTTTTTCATCGTCATTGCGAGGAGGAATGACGCGGTAATCCTGTTATTAAAATCCAAATTTCAAATAAAAAAAAAGAAGTGAATATTTCTCACTTCTTAAACTCTTGAAATTATTTGAATTTTCCGCAGGCACATCTTTGCATTACTTCTATTGACTCTCCTTCTTTAAAGCTTTTCGAAGCAATTGCCAAAAGAACGCTATTAGGATCAAATATTACTTGATGCCATACTCCCGCTGGAATCACTACTGCTTTTTCATTAAGAGCATCTAATAAAATATTTTCGTTGCATCCTCCTTGCTTTTCCGTTGCGTGGAGTATTACTTGTAAGTGTCCCGCAACACAAGTTATAATTTCATGATTTTCCGGATGCCAATGGCCTCCTCTTGTTGCTTCTTCTGATGTATTGCAAATAAAATAAACTCTACGCGCGCAACCAAATAAATTATTACTTGTTTCTTCCACATCTATTTCGGTTAGTGTTCCTTTTTTGTTTTTCACAACTTTCTTTTTTACTTTTGTTATTTTCCATTTCATTTTTTTCATCCTCCTAATTTTTTTCAAACCTCCTCTTACCTCCAATCCAATTAAATCATACTTTTAAAAAATTGTCAACTATTACATCATAAAAAAACCAAAATGCAAAATTTAAAAAAATTTGAAAATTTGGAAAGAAAAAACAAGGGCTTGATAAATTTAAATCCGATTCAGACGGGCGGGAAATTGACTAAAGCGGCGAAAAAAGCTTTGGTTGAATTTGGCGACGGCTATTCTGTTTATGATATCAGCCCTGGATTGGAATTGATGGAAATGCCTTTAATCAAAAAATTTATTCAGGAAGATCTGCCGAATTTTTTAGGCGCGGATATTGCCCGGCTGACATTCGGAGCCAGAGAAGGAATATTTAATGTAATGCATTCAATTATAAAACCGGGCGATATTATACTTGTTGATGGAAACAGACATTACACGACAATCACTGCCGCTGAAAGAGCAGGCCTAAAAATTGTTGAAGTTCCAAATTCCGAAGAGCCGGAATATAAAATAAATGTTGAGGACTATAAAAATTTAATAAAAAAACACAAACCGGCAATGATTCTTTTGACTTATCCTGACGGAAATTATGGAAATTTGCCGGACGCCAAAAAATTAGGAGAAATTGCCGCTGAATTTAAAACTCCTTATTTATTAAACTGCGCTTACTCTATCGGTAGAATGCCGATTTCCGCTAAAGATATTGGAGCTGACTTTGTAATCGGCTCTTGCCATAAGTCAATGGCTTGCTCGGGAATTCTTGGCATTTTGGGAATAAATAAAAAATGGGAAAAAACCCTGTTGAGAAAATCAAAAATATATTCGGAAAAAGAAATAGAATTTTTAGGAAGCGAGTTAAGGGGAACAGCGATAGCGACTTTAATGGCGTCTTTTCCTGAAGTTTCTGAAAGAATTCAAAAATGGATTGAAGAAGTTGAGAAAGCCCAGTGGTTTTCAAAAGAAATGGAAAAATTAGGATTAAAACAGTTAGGAGAAAAACCACATCAGCATGATTTGATGTGTTTTAAAACAGAACCGTTTTATGAAATTTCAAAAAAGCATTCTAAAGGAAGATTTTTTCTATATTCGGAATTAAAAAAAAGAGGAATCGCCGGAATTATGCCCGGGCTGACAAAAATGTTTAAACTTTCAACTTTTGAAATTTCCAAAGAAGAGTTGGAGAAAGTTATTGGCGCTTTTAAAGAAATATTGGAAATGAATAATGAAAAGTAAACAAAACATGTTTGAAATTATTACCAAAAGCGCGGAGGAAACCAAGAGGGTTGGCTCTTTTTTTTCTGAAGAGGCGAATAAATTTTTTTCAAAAAATAACGCTTTAATTCTTTGCCTCAACGGAGATTTAGGCGGCGGCAAAACAACTTTTACTCAGGGATTGGCAAAAGGTTTTGGAATAAAACAAAAAGTCAATAGTCCAACTTTTTTAATTATTAAAAAATATTCTGTATCGTCTCGGAATTTCAATAAATTGAAATTCCGACAGCCCTTTGCCCTTCGGACTAAAGAGCTGGACCAGATAGGCATAGAGTCGAGACGACCCAGCTCTTTTAACAAAAAGGGCTGCCCGAAGGGAGATAGTGCGCGAGCAAAGCGAGTGCCTATCTGGAAGAAAAATAATTTTAAAAATTTTTATCATTTGGATTGCTACCGTCTTAAAGATCCGCAAGAGCTAATTGATTTGGGATTTAAAGAAATGATTAGCGATAAAAATAATTTTATTGTTATTGAATGGGCGGAAAAAATAAAAAAAATCCTGCCTTCTGAAAATGTGATTAATTTCCAATTTGATTTTTTGGATTTTAATAAAAGGAGAATTACGATAAAAAATTAACGAAAAATTTATGGCTATAAATGAACAAGAAAAATCTGAAAAGAAGGAAATTAAAATTCCTTCAATAATTACGGTTAAGGATTTTGCCGCTAAATTAGAATTGCCTGTTTCAGAAGTGATTTTGAAATTAATGATGAATGGAGTAGCGGCGACTATTAATGAAAAAATTGATTTTGAAACAGCTTCAATTATTGCTGATGATTTTGGCTTTGAGACAATTTTAAAAAGAGAAGAAAAAGAAGAAAAGAAAAAAGATATTTCAAAAAATCAAAAAACTAAAAAAAGCAAATCTAAATCTGTTAGCCGCCCGCCAGTAGTAGCAATTTTAGGGCACGTTGATCACGGAAAGACAACTCTTTTAGATAAAATTCGGCAAACAAATGTTGTCGCGCAGGAAAAAGGAGGAATTACCCAGCATATCAGTTCTTATCAAGTTAAGAAAAACGAAAAGATAATTACTTTTTTGGACACGCCTGGCCATGCTGCTTTTGCTGCGATCAGGGAGCGTGGAGTTATCCTCACTGATATTGCCGTTTTGGTTATTGCCGCTGACGACGGAGTCAAACCGCAGACGATTGAAACAATTAAATATTGCCGGGAAAAACAAGTTCCGATTATTGTTGCTATAAATAAAATTGATAAGCCGGAAGCTGATGTATTAAAAGTTAAAAAAGAATTAAGTAAACAGGAAATAGCTGTTGAAGGTTGGGGTGGCAAAACCGTTGCCGTTGAAATTTCAGCAAAAACCGGAAAAGGAATTGATGAACTTTTAGAAATGATTCTTTTAGTCGCTGATATGGAATCTCTTTCCGCTGATCCAAAAGCGTCGGCGATTGGAATTGTCATTGAATCGCGACTTGACTCTAAAAGGGGATCTTTGGCGGCTATCCTTGTAAGCGATGGAACTTTAAAAACCGGAGATTTTTTGAAAATAGGCGAAGTGTTCGGCAAAATAAAACGGCTTGAAGATTTTAACGGCAATGAGATTAAAAAAGCCGGACCGTCAACGCCGGTTACGGTTATCGGTTTGAATAAATGTCCTCAAGCTGGAGATTATTTTGAAATTGTTAAAGATAAAAAAGAAGCGCTTTCAAAAATCTCTGAAATAGCTTCAAGGGAAAAAATATTTTCAGTTAATTCATCAATAACAGAAAAAATAAAACAGAAATCCAAAACGGAAAAAATTAAGAAAGTGAATATTGTCCTTAAAGTTGACACAAAAGGATCTCTTGAAGCGATTCTGGGAGCTTTAAATAATATTAAATCAGAAGAAGTTGCTTTGAATATTTTAAAAGCGGAAATCGGAAATATTTCAGAGTCAGATATTAAAACAGCCCGGGCGGTTCAGGCGGAAATTATCGGTTTTAATGTTTCTATTGATTCTTTTCTCCAGAAATTGGCTGTTGCCGAGGGAGTGAAAATAAAAAATTACGATGTTATTTATAAATTAATTGATGAAATCAAAAAATCAACTTCTGAATTGCTTGAACCGGAAATTATCAGGCAGGACTTGGGAACTTTGGAAGTAATTGCTGTTTTTAAAACAGGAAAATTTAATCCGGCTCATCAAATGGAGATGATTGTCGGAGCAAAAGTTCTTTCTGGAAAAATAACAAAAAAATCTCTTTTGGATATTTATCGCAATGAAGAAAAAATCGGACAGGGGAAAATCAGCGAGCTTCAATTGGAAAAAAATAAAGTTGAAGAAATTAAAGAAGGACAGAATGCGGGAATTAATTTCAAAGGCGATGTTAAAATAGAATTGAAAGACAAGTTAAAGGCGTATCTTGTTGAGGAAAAGAAAAGGGAATTGTAAATTAAATAATTTATGTTTAAAATAATAAAATTATTTATTTTTTTCGGGATAATTTTTTCAATAGTTTTTGTTTGCTTTAATTGGCCGGCTTTGGAAGATCGGTTTTTTTATAACGAAAATGAAAATTTTAGTTTTGAAGAAGAGCAAAAAGACAGCGCGGATTTTAACAAAGAAAATAAAAAAGCCGAAGAAATCCCTAAAGACAATCGGCTGATGATAAAAAAAATAAATGTTTCTGTCCCGATAATTTCTATTTCTTCCCGCCATGATAAAATTCTTCAGGAAGGGCTGAAAAAAGGAGCGGTCATTTTTCCGCAGACAGCGTTTCCCGGAGAAAAAGGAAACTGTGTTATTGTCGGACATAGTTCAAATTTTTCCTGGAGGAAAGGCGATTACGATACGATTTTTGTTCTTTTGGATAAATTAAAAATAGGAGATGAAGTTGAAATTTTCTGGAAAAATGAAAAAATAAAATATGCCATTTTTGAAAATCCGCAAATAGTTAAAGCAAACCAGACAGAAATTCTTGCTTCTGCTGAAGAGCCGATTTTAACTTTGATGACTTGCTGGCCGATTGGAACAGATTACAAAAGATTAATCGTCAAAGGAAAATTAGTAAAATAATTTTTAACTTTCTTCAACTTTTTGCAGTTCCAGCGGCTCAACGCAAATCACTTCCATCTTTTTGCCGCAAGAAGGACAAACAATAATTTCTCCTTCATAAAGTTCAGGATTCGGCTGGATTTCATAATTGCATTTAAGACATTTCGCCATAATTTTTTCTATTATAATTTCTTATTCCTATTTAAATTTTATCATTTAAGGATTGGTAATGTCAAACCCGTCCATCCCTTTTGATTTAGCTAAATCAAAAGGGATGGACGGGGTTGCTTAATTTGGAATAATAAGTTATAATGAAAATAGATTAATAGACGAAAGAATAAAATTATGGATATTAATGAAAAAAATTTTGAAGACGAAGTTTTAAAATCGGATTTGCCGGTTTTAGTTGATTTTTGGGCGCCTTGGTGCGGACCCTGCCAAATGCTTACGCCAATCTTGGAAGATGTTGCTAATGATTACGAAGGCAAAATTAGAGTTGTTAAAGTAAATATTCAAGAGAATGAAAATTTGGCAAGCCAGTACGGAATTATGGCTATTCCTAATTTAAAGATTTTTAAAGATGGGCAGGTGGTTGATGAAATTATCGGGCTTCAGCCAAAAGAAGCGATCGGCGAAAAAATAGAAGCAGTGTTAAATTAGTTTCAAATTAAATAACTGTCATTGCGAGCGGAGCGCGGCAATCCCATTGTTGGATAAAAAGAACGGGATTACTTCGTCGTTCCTCCTCGTAATGACAATGACAAAATTATGAGTAAAAAAATAAAAGTCAATCAAAATTTATGCATTGGATGCGGCGCTTGCGCTAATCTTTTTCCAAATATTTTTAAAATGAAAGAAGACAATAAAGCGGAAGTGATTAGTTCGGAGCTTTGCGAAGAAGATGAAAAGCGCGATCAGGAGATTATTGATATTTGCCCGGTCAGGGCGATAGAGATAGAAGAATAGAGTTAAATTTCTTAAAGTTTTATTTTTAGATATTGGCACTCATGGTATTTACAGATAGATAATTTTTTAATATAAAAATATTTATGATTACTAAAGACAAAAAAACAAAATTAATCCAAAAGTCAGCGATTCATTCCAATGATTCCGGTTCGCCGGAAGTTCAGATTACAATTTTCACTGAGAGAATCAGCGAGCTGACAAAACATTTGAAAACGCACAAAAAAGACAATCATTCAAGGCGCGGGCTTTTGAAATTGGTTTCCAAGAGAAAAAAACTTTTGGATTATCTTAAAGAAGAAGACAAAAAAAGATTTAATAAAATTGTTAAAAATTTAAAATTGAAAGGATAATATGGATAAAAGCATAAAACATAAAGATCAGCGCGTCGGAGTTTTTGTTGACGCGCAAAATATGTACCATTCGGCGAGAAATGCTTTTGGAGCCAAAGTTAATTTTAAGGAAATTTTAAAAGCGGCTGTTGCCGGACGGCAGCTGATTCGGGCAGTTTCTTATGTAATTAAAACCGAATCAGGAGAAGAAAAAACTTTTTTTGAAGCGTTAAGCAAGCAGGGTTTTGAAATTAAAGAAAAAGATCTGCAAATTTTTATGGATGGAATGAAAAAAGCGGATTGGGATGTCGGCTTGGCTGTTGACGCGATTAAATTAGCCGACAAATTGGATGTGATTGTTATCGTAAGCGGCGACGGAGATTTTGAACCGCTTGTTGAATATTTAAAAACCAATAAAGGATGCTTGGTTGAAGTGATCGCTTTTTCAGAAAGCGTTTCCAAAAAGCTCACCGAAGCCGCGGATGATTTTACTGATTTAAGCAAAAATAAAAGCCGGTATTTGATAAAATAGAATTTTAAAAAAATCATTTTAATTATTTTAAACCTTTTATGGAAGATTATAAATCTCTTAAAAAAATCACTGAACGGATTGTAGAAAAATATAAGCCGGAAAAGATTATTCTTTTCGGTTCTTACGCTTGGGGAAAACCGCATGAAGATAGCGATATCGATTTGTTTATTGTGAAAGAATCGAAAAAGAAACGCCATGAACGGGAATATGAACTTCGAATGAAATTAATTGGAAATAAATTTCCTCCGATGGATTTATTAATTTATACTCCAGCAGAATTAAAACGGCGTTTTCAAATTGAGGATTTTTTTATTGAAGATATTTTTAAGAAAGGAAAAGTTCTTTATGATGAAAAATAAATTTTCAAAAGAAGAATTACAAGCAAATGAATGGATTAAAAGAGCCAATGAAGATGAACTTTCTGCTAATGTTATTCTTAAAGAAGAAGGCGGCGCTCCAAATACTGTTTGCTTTCTGTCGCAACAAATGGCGGAAAAATATCTAAAAGCATTTTTGATATTTCATAAAAAAATGGTATCCTAAAATTCATCTTTTGGATTCATTGTGGGAATTATGCGAAGAGATTGATAAATCTTTTGAAAAAATTAAAAAAGATTCAATATTTCTTACTACTTTTTATACATCTACCCGTTATCCCGGCGATTATCCAGAATTTGGTTGGAAAGATGCCAAAGACGCTTTTGAATCGGCAAAAAGAGTTAAAGAATTTGTTTTGGAGAAAATTTATAAATATAATTAATTAATCCGTTGTTTGGTCCACAGACAAATAGACGATTTGTTAAAAAATCTGTCTGTAGTTTGCGGATCAGAGACGGAAAGAAAGGAACAAAATGGAATCAAAAAAATTTGAAACACAGTTTAACGGGAGGAAATTAACTGTTGAAATCGGAAAATTGGCTAATCAAGCCAGCGGATCTGTCACTGTCCAATACGGCGATACAGTTGTTTTGGCAACGGCGGTAATGTCGGACAAGCCAAGGGAAAATATGGATTATTTTCCTTTGTATGTTGATTACGAAGAACGGCTTTACGCTGCCGGAAAAATTAAAGGCAGCCGTTTTATCAAACGCGAAGGCCGTCCTACTGACGAAGCGGTTCTTACTTCTCGCTTAATTGACCGAACTATCCGTCCACTTTTTAACCAATCAGCAAGAAATGAAATCCAAATAATCATTACCGTTCTTTCTGTTGACGGGGAAAACGATCCGGATATTCCGGCGGTTATCGCCTCTTCTTTGGCTATTTGCGTTTCTGATATTCCTTGGAATGGTCCGATTGGCGCGGTCAGAATCGGAAAAATTGAAGAAGAAATGATTCTTGATCCGACTTATGAAGAACGGAAAAAAAGCAAGTTTGATTTAGTTGTTGCCGGGGCTGAAGGAAAAATTAATATGCTTGAATCTTCCGCCAATGAGGCCTCTGAAGAAGAAATAATTAAGGCCACCGAAAAAGCGCAGGAAATAATAAAAAAGATTATTGAATTTGAAAAAGAAATTATTGCCGCTGTCGGAAAAGAAAAAATAAAAGTTCCTGTTCCAGAGCCGTCTGAAGAAATGGTCCAAAAAATCAAAAGTTTTCTGTCTTCAAATTTAGAAGAAGCGCTTTTTTCCGACAAAAATTCAAAAGTAAAAGACGGGATGAAATCTTTGGAAGAAAAATTAGACAGTTTTCTGGATGAAACATATCCTGGAGAGAAAGAAAAGGAAGAAGCCAAAACAGCAGCTATGAAAATTTTAGAAGAAGAAACAGATAAAATTATCCATAAAAATATTCTTGAAAAAGATATGCGTACGGACGGCCGGGCGTTGGATGAAGTTCGTTCTCTTGATTGCGGCGCTGGAATTTTGCCGAGAACTCACGGATCAGGACTTTTTCAAAGAGGAGAAACTCAAGTTTTGACGGTGGTAACATTAGGCGCACCAAGCGATGAATTATTTTTAGACACAATGGAAGAGTCATGCACAAAAAGATTTATGCATCATTATTCTTTTCCTCCTTACAGTGTCGGCGAAGTCGCGCCGATGCGCGGTCCGGGCAGAAGGGAAATCGGACACGGCGCTTTGGCGGAAAGAGCTCTTGAAGCGATTGTTCCGAATCCGGAAAATTTTCCTTACACCCTTCGCTTGGTTTCTGAAGTTCTTTCTTCAAACGGATCTTCATCAATGGCCAGCGTTTGTGCCAGTAGCTTGGCTTTAATGGACGCCGGAATTCCAATCACTCGTCCGGTTGCCGGAATTGCTATGGGATTGATGGCGGACAAAAGCGGCGATTATAAAATTTTGACTGACATTCAAGGACCGGAAGACCATTACGGAGATATGGATTTAAAAGTTGCCGGAACCGTTCAGGGAATTACGGCAATGCAAATGGATGTAAAAATTGAAGGAATAAATTTAGAAATTTTGAAAGAAGCGGTTGCGCGGGCAAAAACGGCAAGGGAATTTATTCTTGCTGAAATAAATAAAACATTAAGCGTTCCGCGGGAAGAATTGTCAAAATACGCGCCGAGAATTGTCACTTTGAGAATCAACCCGGATAAAATTAGGAATGTTATCGGTCCTGGCGGAAAAGTTATCAATGAAATTATTGCCGATACCGGAGTGACAATTGATATAGAAGACGACGGCCAGGTTTTGATTACTTCAAATGATTCTGAAGCGGCGCAAAAAGCGATTAAGCGGGTTCAGGATTTAACCAAAGAATTTGAAGTCGGCCAGAGTTTTAAAGGAAAAGTTAAAAAAATAGTTGACTTTGGAGCTTTTCTTGAAATTTGGCCGGGACAGGAAGCGCTTTTACATATTTCCGAAATGGCTCCGCACAGAGTTGAAAAAGTAAGAGATATTATGAAAGAAGGCGATGTGGTTTCTGTTAAAATTAAAGGGATTGATGATCAGGGAAAAATCAGCTTGACGGCGAATTTGTAAAAAATCAAAATAAAAATAAATAGACATTAAAAAATAATTTATGGATATTCAAAATCTTATTGCCAGCGTTAATTGGACAACGCCAACTTGGGACCTTTTTATTCTGATTTTTTTCTTTGCCGCTGTTTTTCTGTACGGATTCAGCTTGGGACGCGATCGGATTATTATTATTCTGATGAGCATTTATATTTCCCTAACTTTAATTCACGCTTTCCCTTTTCCTAGCAATAATTTGGCTGAAATAAAATTCGGCGAATCGTATGTTATCCAAATAGGAATTTTTCTGGCAGTAGTTTTAGTTGTTTTCTTTTTGATTCTGCGTTCAGCGCTTTATTCAATTTTCGGCGGCGGATCTCAAGGAAGCTGGTGGCAGGTTTTGCTTTTTAGTTTTTTACAAGTCGGACTTTTTTTAAGCGTAGTTTTATCATTTCTGCCGGAAGAAATTATTTCTGAGCTGGCTCCCTTGACAAAACAAATCTTCATCGGAAAAAATGTCCAATTTGGCTGGCTCCTCGCTCCGATTTTGGCGATGGTTTTGGTTGGAAGAAAAGGGAAAATAAAAAACGAAGAGCAATTTTAAAACTTGACAGAAAATTATTTGTCTGTTATTTTAAAAATAGAAAATTTGGAAAATTGGACAGCTCTTAATTCAGAATTAAATAATTGTGGATTAAAAGGTGGATACCAATAAGGGGCTTCAATACTTTTTTAAAAAGCAAAAAAACAATTGTTTTAGTTGTGCTTAGTGATTTGGCAATTTAAGTATTGAAATTTCTACAAGGTCCATCGGAGGTGAAACCAAAAAAAATGAAAAAAGGATTGGCTATGCTTGTAGCAGCGATGGTTATCACTGGACTAGTTTGTGTAATTGGCAGCGCCGCGGCACTAGTGCATACTGACACTATGGCGGCAACAGGTACTTACACCATGATAGATGTAGTAATAGTAGCGTTAATGGGAACTACCGGTGTTATGCTAGTAGTTCTAAGCAGGAAACAGATAAAGAGCGTTCTCGGAAAAGGATTGGACCCGCCAATAGCACATTTAACTTCAGCAGCGATTTCAGCGATGTCTAGTAAAACAGAGAAACTCTTATAATTTGGACGCACCTATACCTCAGTTAAAGATATTAGCGATAAAGAAGAAGATTCAAAAAATCGCTGAAGTAAAGAAAACTTCTGAAAAAAAATTCAGAATCAAACGCAAAAATGGGACTTTTTAAACTTTAATCAGTCCCTTTAATTTTGGTTAAAAAAGGAAAGAAAAAATTGACCCCGCCCTGATTCTTTCGCAAAGTTTATTGTAGCAGAATAACTAGAGTTACAAAGCGGCTTCGCCTTTTAGTTATTTTTAAATGAAAGTTATATTTTGGAATTAGGGCGGGGTTGACGTCTTCTTTCTAATATGATAGATTATAAGTGGTTTTAAAAAAGATTAAACAAAAAAATATGAAAAAATTCATTGTTCAAATTTTAAGCAACGCCTTAGCTATTTATTTAGCGGCTTGGCTTATCCAAGGATTTGATTTTACCGGTGGCTGGCTAACTCTGATTTTAACCGGATTTGTTCTGGGAATGATTAACTTTTTCATCAGGCCGATATTGAAATTTATTTCTTTCCCGCTGATTATTTTAAGCTTGGGATTGTTCACTATTGTTATCAATATGATTCTTTTGGGAATTGCTGGATGGCTTATTCCGGAATTAACCATCAGCGGAATCTGGCCGCTTTTCTGGGGTGTTGTTGTTATCAGCATTGTTAATCTTTTCTTTTCCTTCGGTGCGAAGAAATAAAATAAGCGTTTAAAGTTTTTTAATTAAATTTAATATTATGGCGCAAAAAACACTTAGCATTATTCAAATTATCATTGCCTTGCTTTTGATGATAACAATTCTTCTCCAGCAAAGAGGATCTGAAATGGGATCTCTTTTCGGCGGAGGCGGAGGAGGGGACAATGTTTATCGGGCGAAAAGAGGAATTGAAAAAATTCTTTTCAGAGCAACAATTATTTTAGCCGCTTTGTTTCTGGGAACGGCGTTTGTGGGAATGATAATTTAAAAAAATCCAAAATCCAAAATCCAAATGCCAAATCAAATCCAAGTGCCAAAATCCAAAATCCAAAACGGTTTTGAGCATAGAATATTTGAGTTTTGATATTGTTTAGGATTTAGACCCGCCTGCCAGCGCCTTAAGCGCAGCGATTGGCGGGCAGGTATTAGGATTTAGAATTTAATTTCACTTTTTAATTTTAAAAACAATTTCATTTATAAATTACCATTTCAAAATTTAGATAAAATTAGAGATGCCTTCTCAGAGAAGGCAAATTTTGATTTTGGGAAAGTTTCTCAATTTAAAAAAGTTTTTAGCAAGAAAGAAGTTTGGGCAATTTATTCTTTATTTTTTTTAATCATCGGATCAGTTTTCTTTCTTGTCGGACAGTTTTATCTTTCCCAAACAAAAATTATTCCCCAGGCAGGCGGACATTATATTGAAGGAATAACCGGAGAACCGCGCAATGTCAATCCAATCCTTTGCCAGACAAATGAAGCTGATGAAGATTTAACAGCTCTTATTTTTTCCGGACTTTTTTCTTACGATGACGAAGCAAATGTCGTGCCGGACTTGGCAGAAAATTATACAATCGGCGATTTTGGAAAAATCTACGATGTTGTTTTGAAAAAAAATGTCCAATGGCATGACGGCGCTCTTTTGACAGCCGACGATGTTATTTTTACTATTCAGCTTATTCAGGATCCGAATTATAAAAGTCCGCTCAAAACCGCCTGGCAGTCAATTGAAACGGAAAAAGTGGACGAATTTACTATTCGATTTAAACTCAAAGAAACCTATGCTCCATTTTTAAATAATCTTACATTTGGCATTCTTCCAAAGCATATCTGGGAGCATGTCACCGTTAATAATTTTCTTTTGACTGAATATAATTTAAAGCCGATTGGCAGCGGTCCTTATAAATTTGTTAAATTTGCCAAAAGCAAAGAAGGAAAAATCCAATCGTTTGAATTGGAAGCTAACGAAAATTATTATCTGCCTCCGCCTTTTATTGAGAAAATTACTTTTCAATTTTATTCAGACGAAAACGAACTTCTATCCGCTTATAATAGAGGGGAAATTTCGGGATTTAATTATTTGGAATTAGAGAAAATCAAACAGATTAAAAATGATCAGAATCTAAACATTTATGAAATAAATATTCCGCGTTTTTTCGCTTGTTTCTTAAATCAAAATAAAAGTAAAGCGCTGGCAGATAAAACAGCGCGATTAGCTTTGGCGCATGCGGTTGATAAAGAAAAAATAATTGAAAATGTTCTTGGTGGAAATGGGACAGTAGTTGAAACGCCTCTTCTGCCATATCTTTTTGGATACAATCCGCAAACAAAAATTTATGATTTTTCTCCGGAGCACAGTAAAAATATTTTAGAGGCGGCTGGCTGGCAGGATAAAGACAACGACGGAATTAGAGAAAAAGATGATATTCAACTAAAATTTAAATTAACTACCAGCCAATGGCCGGCTTTGGTAAAAACCGCGGAAGAGCTTTCTCAAGCATGGACGGAAATCGGTGTCGGTGTTGAACTGGAATTTTTAAGCATTTCAGAAATTAAAAACCGCATTAAATCAAGAGAATATGAGGTTCTTCTTTTTGGAAAAGTTCTTGGAAGCGATCCAGATCCTTATCCTTACTGGCATTCCTCGCAAAGAAAATATCCTGGATTGAATTTATCTTTATATTCTAATGAAGAAGCGGACAAATTATTGGAAGAAGGCCGGGCTGATTTAGATCCGGAAACGCGAATTCAAAAATACCAAAAATTTCAGGAAATTATTGTAGATGATATTCCGGCAATTTTTCTTTACTCGCCGATTTATCTTTATGGAGTCAATAAGCATATCAAAGGAATTGAAATAAAAAATGTTGTTCTGCCGTCAAAAAGATTTTTTCAAATAGAAGATTGGTATATTGAGACGAAAAGAGTATGGAAGTAGTTATCCACTTCTAATGGGGTTGACAAATTTTATTTTATCTGTTATAATGATGTTAATGAATGAGGAATTTAAAACAAATATAAAATTTAACATATATTTTAATAACTTTAGCGAATAAGGCGGTTTTTTATCTAAAACCGTTTTTTTAAATTTTAAAAACAAAAACATGAATAAAACAATAAAAACATTTTTAATCCTTACATTTATCACCGCCACTTGCTGGGCTTATTTGCTGGGGAATTATATGGGGACAAGACTTTCAGCGGGATTTCATTCAGTTTCATCAATAACCGGAGGTGGTGGATGGAGCTCTGGTCGTACACCAAGCGGCGGGTCAGGTGGAAGCAGCAGTTCAGGAAGTAAGCCAGCGAGCGTTGACACCAGTAAAATAGATACAAGCGGTGGAGCTGTTGATGTAAGCAGTATTGATCTTGGTTTTTTTAGTGGTGGTGGAAGTTCAGGCGATATAACCGCCCAATCAAATAGCGGAACAAGCGGCGGAACTGTTGACAGGACAAAAGCTATTGATGTTTCTGCGTACGCTAAAGCATGTGATGGAGATATTGATAAAATGATTGCGGCGATTAAAAAAGATTTTTCAAGAACTCCGACAGCTGAAGAATATCAAACCGCGGCTAAGAAAATAAGCAGTGAAAATAAAGTTTCAATATTAAGCGTAGCTGCGGTGAAAGAATTAGAAGCAGGATGGTTGACAGATTATATTGAGTGGACAAAAGGATTAAGTGATACAGAAAAAAATAAAGTGAGCAAAATGATTGATGATATTTCAACATATTATGAAATACTTCCACGGGAAGCAAGAGCATTATTAATGGAAGTTGATGCTGAAAAAGCAAAGCAGCCGGGCGCGGATTCTTCTTTAATTGTACGTTTAAATGCATTGTCAATAAATGATCCGTTATTTACCGGAGCTAAAAAAAA
>DAOWLE010000035.1 GCA_030643545.1 bacterium
ATATCTTTCTTCGGGAGGCGGAGGAAGTTTTGTTTTTTGTTCTTGTTTGGTAATTGTTTTTTCTTCATTAAGTTCATTTATACAAGAATTATATTTTAAATAAACAAATGATAAAACAACTATCAGAGTTATTAGAACAGAAATAGAGATTATTAATAATTGTTGGTTTTTTGGAGTTGGTTTTTGCATTTTGGTAAATCGCAAAAGTTAAAAATTTTAAATTACAATTTAAATTTAATCTATTTCAATTTGTCCTGAAGTTTTTATAATTACAGTTTTAATATAAGAAGTTCCCTGCGCTTTAAGAGTAATTATAGCTTCTTCTCCCGCGCTTGAATCTTTGTTTATATAAGTTGTCGGGTCAGGCGGTTCAAAAAAAATATCTACATGAGGACCAGGAAGCGGTAAGATATCAAAAATTTCGACACCAGACGTAAAATTAATTGATTCTATATCTTCATCTCCTGATCCATTTCGGCTTTGATTATTATTTGTATCAGCAAAAAGAATGTAAAAATTTGAATTTTTTATAATATAAATCCCATAACCATCGGGAATTACTCCTCCTTGTTCTGTACTTGCCATCGCCATATTTTGCGCCCGCCTAATATCTCCGGCTAATTGATGCGCCGCTCTCTGAACCAACTGCTGTTTTTGCGAACCCTGATGACTAGCAAGCATTACAATAGAAAGAATAGAAACCACCGCTACAACGACTATTGTTTCAACAAGAGTAAATCCTTTTGAATTATTTTTTTTTGTTTTAAAGATAGGTAATAACATAAATTATTTATATGGATTTAAAATTTAAAATCCCTGCTTAACCAATTTACCATTTAGGATGCACTTCTTTCCAGTCCGGAAGAGGCGGGCAAGGAATTAAATCTATTTCTTCGTATGCGCCTAAATTATCATTTGTATCGTAAACTTCTAATTTATAATAATAAGTTATATCAGACTCAAAACGTATTTCATCTTCATAAGTTGTTGCCAATCCCGTATAAATCGGTTCGCCATAATTCGGCAGATTAGTTGTTCTATAAAGTTTATAATAAGCCGCTCCCAAAACTCTATCCCAGCCAAGAACAACAACATCGCAACTATAATCTAAAACAACTAAATTAAGAGAACAAGGAATTGTTTTGGCTAATAAAATATCAGACGGCTTTGACCATCCAGCCCGATTATGTGCCTTTACAAAATAAGGATAGGTTGTTTCCGGTAAAAGCCCAAAATCAGAAAAGTGCGTTCCTGAATATTCATAAGGCGTAATATCTACATCATTTCTGAAAATTTTATATTCGTTCACTTCTTCGCAAATCGGATTTGGATTCCACGAAAGATTAATTGTTTTGCAAAACGGTGAATTATAAGAAAGTCCGGTTGGAGGAGAAGGAACAGTAAAAATTTCTTCTTTGGCAATAATTTGATAATGGTTTGTTTCCATTCCCCAGTGATAACCGTCAAAATAAACCATTGCGTAGACTTTTCCATAAAAACCAAATGGAAAAGTAAATGTCTCTTCGTATTCAACTAAACCGTGAACAGCGTGTCCAGGAATAGAAATCCCTTCTTCTGGACTTAATTCTTTATATGTTCCAGCCATTAAAATTAATTCCTTGATATTTTTTGATTCGTCGCTTTCTACACATTCATTTCTAATAATTGGTCCAGGCGGCGGCGGTTCAGTAGTAATATAAAATCTAATTGTATTATTCAAAAGAGCGTCCATACAAGCCGGCACATAAACCTCGCCGGAAAAAGTTATTTCATCTCCTGGAGCAAAAGTTTGTTCCTTTATCGGACTGTTCCAAGTAATTCCAATATAACTTGGATTGCACGCTTGTGAATACGCTTCTTTGGCGGCTTGAGAAGAATTAATATTAGAAAAAAATAATCCAAGAATTACAAAAGCAAAAAACAAAATCCAAAGAGGTTTATTTTGATTTCTTTTTCTATAAATGAAGAAAGAAAATAATCCAAGAATCAATATCAGCAAAAAATAAAAAGGCAAATTTGATTTTTTCTTTTTAACAGAAAAATCTCGGATAGAATTAACATTTGTTTCATAATTGTCAAGAATAGCGCCGCCTTTAATAATCGCCGCTTCAACTCTTGGTTGGTTAGTGTCTTTTTTAATTGGAATTTGAAAAACAACAGAACTATTTTCATCTACATTTAAATTTTTGCTGGCCGCGCCGACAATTTCATTTTCTTCATTGTAGATTTTGGCTTCAACTATTCCATCGCCGATAAGCGTGATAGTATCAGCCGCGCCGACAAAATCTATCTGCACCTCAGCTTTTTCACCTTCGGAATATGAAGATTCATCTGTTTTTATTGATAAAATTTCTGCAGAAGTTCCCCGAACAACCCATCTAAAATATAAAGCGTTGGAAATTACTTCATTTTGATTATTATAAAATTTTATTTCGGCTAAATATGATTCAGGTTTTTCAAAAAACGGCATTTTATATTGGATATTTTTTTTCTCGCCAGACACAAAAACAATAGTTTCTTTTTTAACATTTGAAACTTCAAACATATTAGTCATTCTTTCATAAATGATAATCTGGCATTTAGCGGCAATTGAATTAGCCGAAGGATTTTCTCCGACAAATTTTATCTCTACTGTTTCATCTTTTTCAAATCCAATTCCGGCAGTCGGATGCTCTTCTGAATTATTTTTTAAAATTTTAGCTTCTTTGATATATAAAAAATTATCACTGCTTTGAATATTTATTGAAATATCTTTCCAGCCCAAAGGAATTCCTTTTTTAGTCATTAGCTTTACTCTGAATTTATAAACTCCGCTCATAATATTAGTCGGAAGAGAATAGTCAAAGAGAATATTTAATTTTCCGTCAGGATAAACAACAAGAGCTTCGTTAAATATTTTTTCATCAATAATGATTTTTTCCATTGATGGAGATTCGTCTTTTATTAAATTAAATTTATAAACAATATCAGAAATAACATAATCTTCGCTGTTCCAAATAATAAAATTTCCGCTCAAAGTATCCCCTTCTGCAAAATAAGTATTTGGCGAGTTGAGATTAAATTCGCTCACATAAACGCTCGGGGCAATAAAAGCTTGAGCAAAATTTATCACAGAAAAAATCAGAAATAAAGAAATTCCAAAAATAAATAAAGTTTTTTTGTTCATGAATTTTTTTTAAAATGATTAAAATATGTTTTTATTTGTCATTCCATCAACCGATTTACCTGAACAACTGCCAATTCAATCGCCTCTTCAGTAGTTACCTGCCCTAAAATAACTGATTCAATCATATCGGCAAAAATTGATTCAATTCTTTTATCATCAACCTGCCGCCAATTTTGCGCGGTGAGCGCCTGTTCAGCAAAAACTCCCAGATAAATATCGTCAATTTGTTTGATTACTAAATCCCTTCGCGCGGTCGGCTTACCGGTTTCAGTTAAATATTTTTCTAAATTTTCTTTTTGAGCGACAAATAAAATAAAATCCCAGGCCTCAGTCGGATGAGAACTTAAAGACGAAACAGCGTTAGCCCAATAATTAGCGTAATTTATATCAACTTCTGAACCTTTAATTTGCGGAATTGGCGCAACGCCAAAATTGAGTTTTGCCGCTTTAGCTTTAATTGTCGGAATGTGATAAGAATAATTAAACATCATCGCGGCTTTTCCTTCATAAAAAGAATCAATTGAATAATGCATTCTTGGATTCCAGGTATAAACTCTTTTTGACACATTGGCAAAATCAGTATAAAAATGAAGAGCGGTTAAGCCCGGCAAATAATCCTTTCCGTTAATTTCAATACCCTGATTAAAAGTAGCCGCGGTATTTTTTGAATTAGTCATCTCAACACCGCTTTGAAGCATTAAAAGTGAAACAATATCCGTAGAGCGATTGACATTTTTCGCCGTGCCAATCGCCGCTCCGGCTCGCGTAATATTTCCATATTGATCTATTTCTGTCAGCCGTTCAACAGCATCTTTAAATTCTTCCCAAGTTTTTGGCGGTTCTGGAATTCCGACTGTGTTAAAAAAATCCTTGTTATAATACAAAGCTAAAGTATCAACTGAAAAAGGAACCGCGTATATTTTTCCGTCAGAAGCAAAATCATAATAAGCGACATCAACAAACTGCTCTTTAAATTCCCGTTCGGTAATTAATTTTCGCGAATCAGTAATCAGTTCCTGAGAAATCGGATTGATTTTATCAAAATATCTCGGCATCCATGAATTATTGACCACAAAAATATCAGGCCCTTTGCCGGTGGCTAAAGCATCAAGCAATTCTTCTTCATATTCCAAAAAATTCTTTTTGTAATATCTGATTTTAATATTTGGATTATCTCTTTCATACTCTTCAATTAAATCTCTCCATTGTCCCGAGTCATCCCAAAGATTCCAAAAAGTAAGAGTCATTTCTTCATTTTCATAAGGATCCCGGCAACCAAAACCAGAAATAGATAAAAATATTAAGATTAGAAATATTGGAAGTATTTTTTTTAGCATAAATTTTTAAATTTATTTACAAAATAACAACCCATACCGATACTTATCTATCTCAATTTCTTTTTCAAATTTCAATCCTTCGGATTCAGCTTCTTTTAAAACAGTTTCTTTGTCAAATTTAATTTTATAATTCGGGCCAAGAGGTTTTTCTTTGACATCCGGATTCCATTCAATAATCGCCAGCTTTCCCGCTTTTTTTAAAACTCTTTTTGCTTCTTTAAAAATATTTGGCCGTTTTTCCGCTTGATATAATAAATTTGCCATCAAAACCAAATCTATTGACTGGGCTTTAAGTCCAGAACCTTTTGCGTTTTCTATATTCGCCCGAATGGTTTCAATATTTAAAAAGCCCTCAATTTCTGTTTTGCTTTTAACAGATTCTAATGAGGACTCTAAAACATCAATTGCAAAAACTTTTCCCTGTCCGCCGACTAATTTGGCAAGAGGTAAAGTATAATAACCAGATCCGCAGCCAAAATCAGCGACTGCAAATCCTTGGGAAATTTCCAATTTTTCCAAAATTAAAACCGGATCAGTCAATTTTCTAATTTTGTTTTTGTCTGTCATTTTTTATTTTTAGTTGCTATCTGTATAATCTGTGTTTTTAATTTATATCCTAAATCTGTGTCAATTCGTGTATTCAAAAGTTATCCACATTTCTATTATTATTATAATACAAAATAGAATTTTAGACAATAAAAAAAACCGAGGATAAAATTCTTAAAAAACAATTTTTTAATATCCTCGGTGAATTTGTTATTTTGGCGATTGCGATTTACCAATAGCGAGCCGTATATCCGAATAGCGTCAACGCTATTTCCTCTCCATTTACCTGAACTGTTCCTTTCGTTACTAATGTACCAGGGAAATGGAAATAGATATATCTATCATGACCATCTATTATGGTTTTAATACGTCCTCCTACTCCAGTCCCAGGTTCCGTGTTAACATCGATTCTTAATTCGCCCCGGCGCGACAATTTAAACGGCTTATAAGAGCCATCCGCGCTGTCGTAAAAATCTACTGGCGCTCCGTTGTATATTGCTACTCTCACATTGTTTGTTTTCCCCTCATGCGTTTTTCCTGGAACACAGCCTAACTCTACTGCTGTGAATTCTATAGAGTCGACAGGTATTGTTACCGTTGCTCCGCCGAAATTATTAGGAACAATTTTCGTTGGTTGCTGATTGTAGTAATCATGAGAATATTTGACAATATCTCTACAATCAAATTGATATGCTCCTTTATCTGCCATCGTTGGAAGAACAACAACTGTCAGCAACACCGTAGTTGCCAATAAAAGTCCCACCAGAATCAATCCTTTATTTCTTTTCATTTTTTCTTATCACCTACTAATTTTTTTCATCCCATCTATACTTCATTTATCAACTTGACAACAGCCCTCCTCCGTCATTGAGATTACTTTTAATGTTGCACTCCAGAAGACAACATAAGACCTCAATATGAGAAAGAACTCTCTGGAAATTCTTCTCAAGATTTTCTATAATACGCTTCGCGGATTCATCGGGCCAAATTATTTGCCAAAATATTATTTTTTGCCAAACAATTCGGCGCCGATGAATTTTCCCTTATAATCGCCTTTTTAAAGAACAATTTCCTCCTTTTTTATTTTTCATCTTTATTATATCTATTATACACATTATTGAAAATTTGTCAAGGGTAATTTTAATGTTATAATAAAAAGGCAAGAAATCACAAAATTTTATGAGAATATCTTATTCATCATTGGAAACATTTATTGTTTGTCCGGCGAAATTCAAATTCGGAGTAATTGACAAAATAAAAGTTCCTCAATCAAAAGAGGCGTTTTTTGGAACGATCATCCACGAGACATTAAGAATGCTTCACGATCCGATAAAAATCGTTCCGCCGACTGAAGAAGAAATTTTGGAATTTTTTTCCAGCCATTGGATTCCTGAAATGTGGCCTGACAAAGATGAAGAATCAATCGCTTTTTCGCAAGGAGTAAAAATTCTCAAAGAATATTACCAAAAAAATTATCCAACTAATTTTAATATCGTTGATTTGGAAACTCGTTTTGACGCGCAGGTGTTTGACGAAAATTCTAAAGAAACTCACATTATTACCGGAAAAATTGACCGGATTGATAAGATTGAAACCGGCTTTGAAATTATTGATTATAAAACTTCAAAAAAAATGCCGCCGCAAAAAAGCGTTGATGAAAATCTCCAGCTTTCAACTTACCATTTGGGAATCGCCAACCGCTGGCCTTCAATAGAAGAAAAAAATGTAAAAGTAAAATTGAGTTTGTATTTTTTGCGGCACTCGGAAAAACTTTCCACTGAAAGAACCGCCGAACAATTAAATGAAACGCGGGGGAAAATTTTAAGAATAATTCGCGAAATCAAAGAAATGGAAGAAAAAGAAGAATTCAAACCGCGGGCAAATCCGCTTTGCGACTGGTGTGGCTATCAAAAATGGTGTCCGCTTTTTGCCCATAAATTTTTAGAAAAGAAAGGTCCGAACGAAGAAGAAATGAAAAAAGCGGTTGAAGAATATTTTGAAATTAAAGCGGAAAGCAAAAAAGACGCCCGGCGGATAGCCGAACTTCAGGAAATTATCAACCAATATTTAGACAAGCAAAATTTAGAGCGGGTTTTTATTGACAATGGATATATTACCCGCAGCGCTCAGGAACGGAACAGCTGGAACGAAGAAAAAGTAAGGGAAATTTTAGAAAAAGTAAAAAGATGGAACGAGGTTTCAAAACTTGATTCCGCAAAATTGAAAAAAATTCTTGGAACCTTTCCGCTTGAAACACAGGAAAAAATTAAAAAAGCGCTAAAAGTTAAAAAAACTTTTACGCTTTTGAAAGAAAAGAAAACGAAATAAAAAACAGGTTTTGTTGTAGTAATTTGTATATAAAGATATCTATGCCTAAACCTTTAGACAAATTAACCGATGAGGAAATCGCGAAAATAGTCCAGTCAGGAAAAGTTGAGCCATTCGGCGTATTAGTTGAGCGATACGAAGCAAAAATAACGCGCTATGCCAGAAAATTTCTTTTTAATTGCAACGATGCCGAAGATATTGTCCAGGAAGTATTTTTAAAAGCGTATGTTAATATTCAAAGTTTTGATACTTCAAGAAAATTTTCTTCATGGCTTTACCGCATTGCCCATAATGAATTTATTAACGCGATTAAGAAAAAAGGCAAGGAACCATTGCCGTTTTTTAATCCAGATATTTTATTTCCCCATCCTGTTTCTGAAGAAAACGCCGACAAAGAAATAAACGAAAAAGAGCTTCGCCAGATGCTTGACAAATGCCTCAATAAATTAAATCTAAAATATCGCGAGCCGCTTGCGCTCTATTATTTTGAAAAATTAAGCTACAAAGAAATAGCGGATATTCTGCGCGTTCCTATCTCCACTGTTGGAATTAGATTGCAAAGAGGCAGGCAAAAAATGAAGTTGCTTTTTCAAAAACTAAATTATCACTTATGAATTTTTTTAACAAAGCGGATAATGATTCGCAAAAATCTTTAATAACTGACAAAGTGCTTGAAAAAATAAAAAGCGGGCGAATTAAAATGCGGCCAAAAGCGCATTTCGTTTTAAAAACCGTTTTGGCCGCGCTTGGCTTTATTTTGATTATTCTGTTTGTTTTGTATCTAATTAGTTTTATTGTTTTCACTCTGCGGATGAGCGGAATATGGTTTGCGCCTGGATTTGGTTTCTACGGCATAAAAATTTTTCTTTTCTCATTGCCGTGGCTTTTAATTTTAACCGCAATAATTTTAATTATAATATTGGAAATACTTGTTAAATATTTTTCTTTTGCTTATCGCCGTCCGATTCTTTACTCAATTTTGGGTATTATCGCGCTTGTGTTTTTGGGAAGTTTTGTAATTGGCCAAATAAAAATTCATCCGTATCTTTTTAAAAAATCGCAAGAAAAACATTTGCCGGTGGCGGGAAAATTCTATCGCGATTTTGGCGCGGGAAAATTCCGCAACACCCATCGCGGAATTGTTTCTGAAACAACAGACAACGGTTTTCTTATTGAAACACGCCATAACGAAATTTTGAAAATTATTATAACTTCCGAAACCCGATTTCCATTTGGAAAAGATATTAAAGAAAATGACAGCATTATGATTTTGGGAGAACGGGATAATTGCACGGTGCGCGCTTTTGGCGTTCGTAAAGTTGATGATAATCTAAATAACTTTCCGCGAAAAAATCACGGGCAAAAAAATCCTAAAAAATGAAAAAATATAAAAATAATTAAAAGTGGTGTGGCAATAAACCAACAACCACTCTTTTTTTTATTTATATTTTTAAACACTATGATAATACCTATTATCATAGTGAAAGAAAAAAAGAAAGAGAAAGTAAATCAGACGAAAGCGCGAATGAAATAAAAATAGTTTTTGGTTGTAATAATAAGAGAAGAATAAAGGTCGAAAAGTCATTAAAATTAAAAAGGAATAAAATATTATGAAAAAGTTTCTAATTTGCGCGTTGTTAGCGGTTGGAATATTAGGACTCGTTGGCGTTGGAACAGTTTCGGCGCGCGGATGGTTCGGCAACGGCGATTGCGGACAGTTTATAAATCAGGAGGAACGCCATGAAAATATGGTCCAAACCAAAGCTGAAATTCTTGGATTAAACGCTGATGAATTAAATGCCGCCAGAGAACAAAACAAATGTTTCCACGAAATTATTGAAGAGCAAGGATTGACTATGGAACAGTTTCGCGAGAAAATGAAAGAACTTAAATCAGAACAAAGGCAAAATCGCCTTAATCAGTCTGTCGCCGAAGGAAAAATTACCCAAGAGCAAGCTGACGAACGCCTCGCAAAAATGAAAGAGCGATTTGAAAATGGCGAAACAGGCAGAGGTTTTCATAAAGGATTTGGCGGAAATTTCGGATTG
>DAOWLE010000014.1 GCA_030643545.1 bacterium
TAAGGCGTAAGATTATATTTATTATCTTTTTGTGCTATTCTTAAAACTAAAATTTCTCTAGTTAAAAGTACTTCAGTATCGAAAGGCGAAACCATCGCAACACTTCCAATCCGATAGCTACCGCGCCTTACATATAAAACATCTTGTTTTCGAAGCTGTTTTTTTACACCTCGCATTTGAAGATATATTTTCTCCGGAATTTTTGCAGTTGGATCCTTATACATTTCCCAATTCACAATATCTTTCACACGAATATAAGGATATTCACCCATACCTTTATATTCGGCAGGTGGTGAACCATGACCATCAAAATAAGTTATAATTTTTTTATCAATTAAATCTTTAATCGGAATTAATTCTAAATTATCTTGTTTTGCTAATCTTTCTGTTTCATTTATTTTATTTTTCCAATAATAGCGAGGAACAAAAATACCTTTTTCAATGCAAGATTGCACATTAACTTTGAAACAGTATTTTTCAAATTTTTGCGTTTTAAATTCTTTTAGAATTAGAGGTATATCGTCCCAAATCTCTTTTTTATTTATTTTATTATTTTTATAATCCCATCTGTAAATTTCTTTTCCCTGATGATTATGCCCCATTTCTTCAGCAACTACCATATTAATCTCGGCTTGCTGTTTTGTGTTTTTTTCTAAAATTAATATTACACACTTAGCATTATTATGAGGTCTAAATGTATTATGCGGTAAATCAATTACCCAAGTTATGTTGTTGTTTTTTAAAATATAATTTAAAACATGTTTTGAATTAGGGGCGTGCAAAAAAGTTTCAGGCAATACTATTCCCATTCTCCCGCCGTCTCGTAAAAACTGTAACGATCTCTCAATAAAAATTATTTGTGGCGTTTCTTCTTCTTTTAGTTTATTAGCTTTTTCAAATTTTCCGTCTATGTTTTTCCAATTGTATGCAAGATCGTATTGCTTTAACTTGTCTTCGCCGACAACTTTTATGTCTTTACCAAAAGGAGGATTCGTCAAAAGAACATCAAATTTTTTTAATGAAATATTTTGTTTTGTTTTATCTTTCCATTCGTTGGGTTGTTCTAAACTATCTTCACAAAAAATACCACCCTTGCCATCACCGATTATCGCCATATATGCTTTAGCAACTCTGCTTAAAAAATTATCTTTTTCAATTCCTCTTATATTATGGATCGCTGTTGCAATTTTTTCTTCATTTAGTGCAAGATCTGTCCAATTAAATTCCTTTGCTTGATCTTCAAGAACTTTCCATATGTGTTTTAAACTTTCAACTAAAAATCCACCGGAGCCACAAGCTGGATCAATTACTAATTCGTTTGGCTGCGGATTTACGATTTCAACCATCAGTTTAACTACATTCCGAGGAGTAAAAAATTGTCCTTGTTCACCTTTTAATGAATAACCGATGAAAGTTTCGAAAGCATCAGCTATCACATCCCTTTCAGACTCAATTAAACAATAATTTTGCAATTCACCTACAACATAAGTTATTGCATGTTCATCAAGATTTATTTTGTCGCTTACATCAAGAATGACACTATATTTTGATTTTACTTTTTCAAATAAATTAAAAATCCTTGCTTTTACTTCTTTTAAATCTTCGTTAACGCCGACTCTAAAATTTACGATATCGTTAGGTTTTGTAAATTTTTCATCGTAAATTTTACAAAATATTAAATTTATTAGTTCTTTGGCTAATTCTTCATCTCTTGTAGCCCCGACAAAATTTCCTGCTAAATGATTTCTTATCGCTTTGAAAACAACTTTGAGATTATGAGGTTTCTTCAAGTCGTTTCTTTTAAATTTCCCAATATCTTCAATCCTTTGTCTTGCTTTAGGAATGTTTGGAATTTCTTCAAATAAAACTTTCCCTTTTTTTTCAATTTTTTTAAGAAAAAGTCTTTCTTCGCCATTAAACCAAACTCCAAGCTCTGCTCTTGATAATCTTAAATAGTCTTGTAGTTGAGTTTTTCCATCTTTTCTAGTTTTCTTTTTACATTCAACAACGATATATAAATCATCCTCTTTTTTTGAATTATTTTTAAATACTGCTATGTCAACAGGATATTCTTTTTTTGTATCAGACGGACGAACTTTTACTCTAAATTGCGGATGAGCTTGAAGTTGATCCTTGTTGTATTCGTAATCTTCCACAAGCTGACGAGAAAAAACTTGCACTGCCTCAACTTCTTCTGGAGTAGCTTTTACTTGTTTGCCAGAAATAAAATCAATTATGGATCCTTCTTTTATGTTTTTATTCATATATTTAAAGATATTTTATTAAGTTTAAATCTCGCAATCTCCACCACATAGCTTCCTCGCTGACCCAATATCTTCTCGCAAGATCATCGGCATTTTTGATTTTTTTAATGTCTAGTTTTAAAAAAGATAAAGGCATTAGCAATTCAGCTGCGAATTGATTTGCTTCTATTTCGCTTGGTCGCTTATCTTCTAAATTATAAGCACCTTCTTTTGATGTATGTTCTAATAATAAATGTCCTAATTCGTGAGCAACTGTAAATCGTTGTCTATGAGTAGGATGATTTTTATTATAAGCAACAATAGTTTTTTCTTCAGAGTTTATTTGTATTCCGGAAACTTCATCAGAAAAATCAAAAGAGAAAATTTCTAAATCAATATTTAATTTATTCAAAACTTGCCTTAATATAATTGGCGGTTTTGAAATTTTCATTTTCTCAATAATTTGCCTTGCTTTATTTCTTGCAAAACCAATTCTTGGCTGTCTAAAACTATTATCTTGATCTTTAATAAATTCAACAAAATTCAAAACTTGATCCTTGGCTTTATCAGATAAATTATCATCTGCCCTTAAAGCGAATCGTAAATCTGGTACTGGCTTTTCCATTTTCTTCCCTAAAAAATAATCTAAATTCTTATTAAGAATTTCAGCTATTTTTTCTATTTCGTGGACAGCCACTTTTCTTTCTCCTTGTTCAATAAGAGACATTGTAGCTTTTGTAAATCCTAATCTTTCTGCTAATTCTGACTGTGTTAAATCGTTATCCTCTCGGACTTTTTTTATTCTCTGTCCTATTTGTTGATATTTATTTATTATACTCATTATCTTTAGTTTATAAAATCTAAAACGATTACTCAATAGTTGTTTAGAAAAACTTGACAAAATTTTAATGTTGTTTTATGTTTAAATAAAGAATAGGCAGTCTACCTGCTGGCTTAAGACGACAGGTAGCGCAATAGCTATTATCTTATTATAGCCATAAAGGCGATATTGTGAAAAAAATGCTAACTTATATTAAATTTAAATAAAATGTTTTCAGATCAAATAATTAATCAAGCGTGGGATCGCGCTGGAGGCAGATGTGAATGTACTCGCATTAGATGCAGGCATTCAGGAAGATGTAATAAAAAGCTTCTTTTTAATAGCCGAGGAGCCGAAACCGAATACGGTTGGGAAGCTCACCACATTAACTCTAATGGCGATGATTCATTAAGTAATTGCGAGATTTTATGTCAAGAATGTCATAAAAACACACAAAGTTATGGCGGCTAAAAATATCTTGTGATTTTACATAAGACAGAAAGATTAAGGCGTACGACTTTTTCTTTCTGTCTTTTTCTACGATAATTCATTTTCCATTTTTATCGCTTTTACCGGGCATTCTTTGGCGCAAATTCCGCATCCTTTGCAATAATCATAATTTATTCCGACAACTTTTCCGTTTTTTACTTTAACAGCGCCGTCAGGGCAATACAAAAAACAACGCAGGCAATGAATGCATTTTTTTTCGTCCCAAACCGGTTTTTTATTCCGCCAAGACCCGGTCTTGTATTCTTTGGCGTTTCCCGGTTTGATTATTTTTCCGCCGATTGGCATTTTAGAAGAAGACATAATTTTATTTTATTTTTTAAATTTTAATTCATCAAACCCTTTTTTCAGCGCTAATATATTTTTTTCGGTTAAGTCCTTTCCGATTTTTTTTAAAAATTTTTTTCTTATTCTTTTATTAACTGAATCTACGGAAACTAAATTTGTCAGAGCGATGATTGCTCCAGTTAAAGGAATGTTAGGAATATTCTTGCCCAAAATATCTAAAGCGATTTTCGCCGCGTCAATTGAATAAACATCGCAGTTTTTATTTCCCAATTTTGATTTTATCGTTTCAGGATTTTCCGAACTGTTGGCAATATAAAGAGGAGCAATTTTATTTTTTGCCAATTCAATTAAAGTCGGATCAACAATAATAATTAAATCAGGATTTTGGACTTCACTGTGGATTATAATCGGCTGGCTGCTGATCCGCAAAAAGGAAACCATCGGCGCTCCTGCGCGCTCCGGCCCGAATTCTGAAAACGCCTGGGCAAATTTCCCATCATCAATTGCCGCTTCGGCCAGAATCCGCGCGGCTGTTTTTATTCCCTGTCCTCCCCGGCTGTGAAATTTTATTTGGTAAATTTTTTGCATATTTTTATCTAATTTTATTATAACATTTTTATAGTTTATAATCCAGATTTTTTTAAATATTTTTTTAACATCTTTTCAAAGTTCTTCGGCAGGTTGTTTTGCTTATTCCACGATTTCATTATTTTTTTCGCGTCGCTTTTTAAATTCGGATATTTTCTCAAAATTTTCTTTTCAAAATAATTTAAAAGAAAAGGTAGGAGAGTATTAACCCTCCTTTGCTTAAAGCTACGGAGGGCAAGGTAAAAAGCAATAACAGATTCTTTTTTTGTTCCCACGCATTCAAGAGGTTTGATTTTTCTTTCTCCAATTAATTCTTTCATTATCAACAGCAATTCTTTTTTTTCAAAAAGATTTTCTCCATTAAAAATCTTAATCATTTTTTTTTCTTTAATAAACGGATATAAAACAGAAAAAACAAACAGGCATTTTGAACAATTCCCGCACCATTTTTTTGTTATTTTTTTTGTTCCAGAATAAGTTTTGTAGGCCTCATTGCAGCTTAAAAAAACTGGAAAATAATTTGGGAAATTAGAAAAAATTTTAGCGATTTGAATTTCATAAAGCGGCCTGAGAAAGCTGAAACATTCAGTGTTTTCAGTTAAATATTTTTTGCTGTATTGCCTGAACTTTTTTTCAAATTCAAAACTTTTTGACCACTGGTGATTGATTATTTTTTCAAGATATTTTGTATTTCCTTCGTTTGAACTTTGCTCTTGCGAGAAAGCGATGTATTTATAATCAAAAACTTCCGCGCAAAAAATTCCCAGAAAAGATAAATAAGCGGAAAACGGCGTATGTCCGTTTAAAAATCCTTTTTGGTTTAATTCCAATAATTTTTTGTCTATTTTTCTTTCAACAATAATCGGATTTTTACAGCCGCTGGCTTTTATAATTTTTTCAGCCGCGCTTGTCGGATTCAAAGAAAAACAATTTATTCCTTTTTTATTTTTTTTAAGAATTTCCAAAGTTACTATTGAATCTTTGCCTCCGCCGATTGGAATTAAAATTTTATTATTCTGCGGAGACCCGGTCTTCTTCAAATTCAAGACCCAGTCTTGTCCAATTTTATTATTTGAATTTGAAACAATTTTTAAAAAATTTTGTCCGCGAAAATCAATTTTATTCTCGTAAAAAAACTGTCCCATTCCTTTAATAATCAAATCTTTCCACCATTTAATTTGTTTCTTGTTTAAATATCCCGCTTTGATTTCAATTTTTGGCGAGCAAGTTATTTTCCAATAGCTTGGAATTTCTATTAGTCCGATATGGAAAATAAAATTATTTAGCGCATCCTTTCCTATTTTCCCCAGCTGTTTTTTTTCAACA
>DAOWLE010000037.1 GCA_030643545.1 bacterium
CTTGGAAAAAATCAAAGGCATTGAAGGGCGTTTGGAAAAAATTAAAATATCAAATGAACAGAATTTTGAAGTAATGGTTGATTACGCGCATTCGCCGGATTCTTTGGAAACTTTTTATAAAACTGTTGTCCCTTTTGCCAAAGGAAAAATTATCGCGGTTTTGGGCGCTTGCGGAGACAGAGACAAAACTTATCGTCCGGCGCTTGGAAAATTAGCGGCAAAATACGCGGATTATGTGCTTATTACAAACGAAGATCCGTATTCTGAAAAGCCGGAGGAAATTATTGAACAAGTGAGCGAAGGCGTAGAAGAAGCTATAAAGTTGAAAGTTGAAAGTTGTAAAGTTGAACCTGCCCGCATTGCTATGCCAGCTCGCAGTAGAAGATACAGCGTTTCTGACGGGCAAAGCATTGCAGGCGGGAGTAAAGTTCAAAAATATTTTAAAATTCTTGATAGAAAAGAGGCGATTAAGAAAGCGATTGATCTGGCTAAAGAAAATGATTTGGTTTTAATTACCGGCAAAGGCGCGGAGCAATGGATTGTCTATGGCGCGTCTGGTGAAAAAAAAGTTCCATGGGATGACAGGGAAGTTGTGAGGGAAGTGATAAGGAAGAAATTGAAACTGATAGAAATTTATTGAAATTGGGAAATTGATTGTTTGTAAAAAAAGTTGAGTAATACGAAGATAAAAAAAGAGCAAGCGGTTAGAAGTTTACGCTTGCTATGTTTGGTTTTTTTTAGGAGGTTATTAGTTATAAGCAATAGTTGTTTTTGAAAAGAAAAGTTTTTTGCAGGCATCAGCTAATTCTGGATTTTTTTCAAGGGCTTTCTGAATCATTTGTAAATCAATAGTTCTCTCTTCATCCTTTTTTTGATTTATCTGTGTTAGAAAAAAATGTTTGCTGGCAATTGAAGTTCTTATTTCTGCTTCAACTTTGATTTCTTCGTTATTTCCGTTTGGATTTAAATAAATCAAAAGTTTTGTTCCATTACAAGATATTGTTGCTATTGATTCTTCTATGATTGCTTCTTCTTCTATTGCTTTTTTTACTTCTATTCCTGCTATTACTGATTCAATTATATTAGACATACGAATTCTTTTTGCGATTTTTTCTTCTTCACTTTTGCCATTTCCATTATGTTCCTTTGCAATAATTATTGCAGTTCCTCCATTTTCTTTTACTGTTTCTTCTATTTTTTGAATATTTCCTATTGTCGTTTTTTCCACCTCCCTTTTTTTAAAAGTGCGTTTTTATTTTTAGGCGAAAGTTATCCACCATTAAATAAATTATAACATAAATTTTAAAAAAAGTAATCCACATTTTGTAAAACGTATTTTAGACAAAAAAAGAGACAGGATATTTTTTTAAGAAAAATTTTTTTCTCCTGTCAATGTTTTATTTTGATCGTTGAGAATGGTTTCCGATTTGCGAAGGACTGCTAAATTTTGACATATAGAATTGACTAAGTCCAAGTATCGTAAATGCTATTCCCATTACTATTCCTGCTATTACTGTTGGGTCTATTTTTACCACCTCCTATTTTTTTGTTTTTAGACGACTTTTATTTTGTCATCTTATCCACAGTTTAACATTACTTGAAATTATGACAAGTGGAAAACTTTTTTTTAATCTTTCCATCAAAATGAAGAATAAAAAATGGATTCTCGATCAGGCCTACCTGTCCGGTAGGCAGGTCGGGAATGACAAGCGGTTAAATAAAAAAACAAAAGCCCTGATTCTTTTTTCCGGCGGGTTGGATTCAATGTTGGCTGTAGAGATTTTAAGAAAGCAGGGGATTTATTGCGAAGGATTATTTTTTGATAGTCCTTTTTGGGATTTGGAAAAACCGAGAGAAAAAGCAAAAAATATTTCTTTAAAACTGAATATCATAAAATTAGGCGATGATTATTTAAAAATTATTAAAAAGCCGAAATTCGGCAGAGGCAAGCATATAAACCCTTGCTTGGATTGCCGGATTTTTATGCTGAAAATGGCAAAAAACTTTATGAAATTAAAAAAATTTGATATAATAGCTACAGGAGAAGTTTTAGGGCAACGGCCAATGACCCAAAACAAAAAATCCTTCAATTTTATTGAAAAAAAATCAGGGTTTTCTCAAAAAATTCTTCGGCCACTCTCGGCAAAAAGAATGCTAGAAACAATTTATGAAAATAGGGGATTGGTAAACAGGAAAAAACTTTTTGATTTTCAGGGAAGAAGCAGAAAATCGCAGATGGCTTTAGCGAAAAAATGGAAAATTAAAAGTTATCCAACGCCGTCAGGAGGATGTCTTTTGACCGAAGAAAAATTTTCCAATCGCCTCAAAGAATTATTTGAAAAATATCCGCGCTGTCAGATTGAAGATGCGGAATTGTTAAAATTCGGCCGGCATTTTTGGGAAGAAAAAATTAAAATTGTTGTCGGAAGAAACGATGAAGAAAATAAAAAATTAAAAAAACTCGCTCGCGCAAATGATATTTTATTGGAACTTAAAAAAATTCCCGGACCGATAACTTTAATTCGCGGAAAGGCAAACAAGAAAATTTTAGATAAAGCAAAAAATCTCACAATTCGCTATGCCAATAAGGCGGATAAAAATAGTGAAATAAAAGTAAAACATATAAATTTTAAAAAATAAAACTATGCAAATTACAATCAAGGCGACAAATTTAGAATTAACTCAGGAAATTAAAGATTACCTTAATGAGAAAATCGGCGGTTTGGAAAAATTTAAAGAAGGGCTTAACGGTTCGGTGATAGCCCGGGCAGAAGTAGGGACGACAACGGCTCATCATCAGCAGGGAAAAATTTTTCGCGCTGAAGTAAATTTAAATGTTCCAAAAGGAAACCAAAAAGTTCTTCGGGCAGTAGCTGAAAGGGAAAATTTATTTGAGGCGATTGACGAAGTGAAAGATAAACTTCAAAGAGAATTGAAAAAATACAAAGGCGGCATAATTGCCCGCCAGCGGCGCGGCGCCCGCCTTTTCAAACGGCTCGGCCGGCTTTCGCCATTGAGTTGGTTTAGAGGGGAAAGATAAAAAAATAAAATAAAAAAATAAAAAAAAAGAAGGGATTAATTTATCCCTTAAAAATTTTTTTAAGTAATCACTTGATTATCCCATTAAATCGAAGAAAATGTTTGGCAATATTTTCTGGATTAAGTGTTTCTTCTACTAGTTGTTCTAATCCTGTTTTCTTCCAAGATTCTCTCATTCCCGTAATACTAATAAGTCTGTCTGCTAATTGTGTTAATAATTCTAATGACGGGATTGAATCTTTGATAATCGCGCATTGGTCATCTACTTGAACAAATCCGCAATATAATAGATATCTATAGAATAAACACCGAATTGATTTCCAGTCTTTACCATCAGGTCCATCGTAGTCATAAATTGTGTGAATAAGCCATTGTTCCAATTTAAGCGATTCAAATAAGGGACTTGATGTTTCAGATCTACCGTGTTGAAGATAGAGATTTAATAGAATAAGTCCAGCTCCTTCTTGGATATACTGCCATGCTAAATCCTCGCTGTGAAAATTTAATTCATCGTGCGTTTGTTTGATTTTTCTAAATTGTTCTAATGTTTGCTGACTTGCGTAAGCAATAATCTCAACATTATAATCCTGAATAATGTCGGAATCTAGATCTTCTAAATCTAAAAAACCATACTTGTCTATCATTTTACTAAAAGCTCTAAAACGCATTTCTGAAAAGAACAATGAAGATTTTTCTATACTGGCAATAGGTTCTTCTTTTGCGGCATCAATGTATAGCGATATCTTTTTATGCACTTCTCCAAAATTCGGGTACAGATACATTTCTTCTTCTTTTGCCTCCTAATTGTTTAGAGTTCAATTTTCTCTCTGTTTACAATCTACTATAACAACCAGAATATGTCAAGATAAAATAAAATTTGATGGTATTTTATAAATTTATAATTCACCCCTTGTAATAAAAGGGGTTTTGTTTTATAATGATTAGAGATGAAAATAACACACCCCTAACCCCTCTCCCCGAAAAGACGGGACACGGCAAGAGGGGAATAAGAAAATTTTGAATTTTACATTGTCATTTTACATTTTGATTTTTAAATTTTCAATTTTAATATTATGTCTTTTTTATCTAAATTTATCGGTGATCCGAATCAAAAGGTTTTGGACCAGATTCAGCCGATTGCTGAAAAAGTAAATAGCTTTGAGCCGGAGATTGAAAAACTTTCTGACGAACAGTTGAAAAACAAAACAGAAGAATTCAAAAAA
>DAOWLE010000042.1 GCA_030643545.1 bacterium
ATTTTTGAATTAATTTCTTCAAGAGCAAAAGAATTGCCTTCTAAAATATCTTCGGGTCTTCCTCTGTCTTTCCACCATGATTTTAATTTATGCCAGCCGACATTAAATCCCCGTCCGATTAACTCGCTTTGAACATCTGAAATTTCAAATTCGCCGCGGGAGCTTGGCTTGAGATTATCAATTATTTGATGGACATTTTTATCATAAATATAAAAGCCGGTTACGGCAAATTCGCTCTTCGGTTCCATCGGCCTTTCTTCAACTTTTATTATTTTTCCGTTTTCAAAAACCGGCACGCCGAATCTCTGCGGATTTTTAATTTTCGCCAAACCCAAAAGGCAGTTTAATTTATCGTCAAAAAATTTGTCAATTAATTCCTGCAGATTTTCTTTAATTATATTATCTCCCAGATAAAAAATGAATGGATCATCTCCTAAATAACCCCTGCTTACTTTTATCGCGTGAGCCAAACCAAGCGCCCCGCCGGTTTGCGGAATATATTGAATTTTTATATTCCATCGCTCTCCATTGCCAACAACTTTCGGCAATTCTTTGTCTTCCGGGCTGACAACAATTCCGATTTCTTTAAATCCTGTTTTTGCCAAATGTTCAATCGCGTAAAAAATCATCGGCTTATTAGCCAAAGGAATTAAATGTTTATTCATTGTGTGAGTCAACGGACGAAGATTATTATTTCGTCCAGCGGCAATGATTGCTTTTAATTTATGTATATCTTGAAGGTGAAGCGGCGTCACTTCGCCTTCAGCTTCTTTATTATTCTCTCCGCCAAAAACTTTCTTAATTTTTTCAAAAACTTCTTTTGCTCCGGAAACCTCATCAATTTCCGGCCGGGCATAATCCGCAGAATCATAATCAAGCGAGCCGGTTCCGGCAACAATTACTTTCTCGTCAGTCAGCGGCCAAAAAATATGATAGACGCCCGGCGGAATAAAAATTTGAGCCATTGAACCCTGGGTAATCGCGTAAGATGGAACATCAATTTCTTTTTCCGCAGGATTAAATCCCAAAATCACCGAATAGCCGGTTTGATAAGTCGGCGAGTCCTTTCTGAAATCATAAAAATACCACAAAGCCGTGCCGGACAAAGTATAAAAATTTTCCCGCAAATGATAATGATAATGTCCTCCGCGAGGAACTAATTTTTTAATGGCGATTGACCCGTGGATATGTTTTATTCCATCTTTAAAAAACGGATTGTCAGTCCCGCCCGGCGCCATATCGCAATAAATCCCCCGCTCATCAGCGACAACTTTATTGAGATGAATTTTCAAATCGTTAATCGGCGTATTGATTGTTTTTATTTCCATAGATTTTTTAAATATAATTCACAAATTCCCTGTCTTTTTCTTTAATCTGTTCCACCCAATCCAGATTATTTTGATACCACTGGATTGTTTTCGGCATTGCGTCTTCAAAAGTATTTGACGGCTTCCAGCCAAGCTCGCGCTGGATTTTTGAAGAATTAATTGAATAGCGGCGGTCATTGCCCGGCCTGTCCGGAACAAAAGTAATCAGAGAATGCGGCTGGCCTAAAATATCCAAAATTAATTTGGCGATTTCAAGATTCGGTTTTTCACTGTCAGCGGCAATATTATAAACCTCGCCCGGCTTTCCTTTCTGCAGAATCAAATCAATCGCTTCGCAATGGTCTAAAGCAAAAATCCAGTCCCTGACATGGCGGCCGTCTCCGTGCAAAGGAAGTGGCTGCTGTCCCATCGCCCGAAAAATAAAATAAGGAATCATTTTTTCCGGATGCTGATACGGACCGTAATTATTTGAACAATGAGTGACAATTACCGGAACTTTATACGTCTGCCAATAAGCGCGGCAAATTAAATCTCCGCCGGCTTTTGCCGCGGCATAAGGAACATTCGGTTCAAAAGGAGAATTTTCTTCAAAATGGCGGTCTTCATTCAAATCAACATCGCCGAAAACCTCATCAGTAGAAACCTGAATATATTTAGGAATTTTATATTTTTTAATCGCCTCCAAAAGAGTGTGGGGCCCTAAAACATTTGCGTAAATAAATTCGCCGGCCCGTCCGTGAACGCTCCGTCCGACATGAGTTTCCGCGGCAAAATTAATTACCGCGTCAATCCCCTCTTGCATTATTTTGTCAATTTTTTCTTCATCAGTAATATCACCCTGAATAAATTTATAGCGCGGGTTCTTTTCTAAATCACGGAGATTTTCTAAGTTTCCCGCATAAGTCAGTTTATCATAATTAATAATTTTATAACCCGGATATTTGTCTAACATATAATGGACAAAATTGCTGCCGATAAAACCGGCTCCGCCGCAAACTAAAATTTTTTTATGGCGGGTTAATCCTTTTTGGACAAAAATTCCCTCTAATTCCTCCGGCAGCATACCCAAAATCAGCCCTGCTTGTTCAAGGGTTATTTTTTTCTCTTTAAAAAGTTTAGCCGTTAATTCAACCTTTTTGATTAAACTTTTTGAAAGAAATTTTTCTTTCAAAAACTGTTCATTAGAAGCTGATTCTTGATTTTTTGAATAATTTTCTTCCATAAATTTTTATCCTATTTTATTTTATTTAAGCATATTACTGGAAAAATGTCAAATCAAAACCCAAAAAAAGCGCTCATCAAAAAACAGGGTAATTTTTTCCCTGTTTTTTGATTATTTAAATAAAGTACAATTATATTTAATATTTTTAATTTTTTTATTTTTTATTTTTTCGTTAATTTTATATTTATTCCAATAATTTAACTTTTACGCTAAACTCGGAACAAGCTCGCTGAATTGCTCTAAATTCTCAAGCTGTTTATCGCCAAGAGTTCTTGAAGCGTCAATCGCCTCTTCAATTAAATTCTCCGAAAAACTTCTTGTTTCTTCAAGTTGTAAATATTCTGTTCCAGTTCTGTTCTGCAGATAATCCTCAATGTAAATTTTATGCTCTTTGGTTAAATCTTCGCAATTGCCTTTGTCTGTTGCATATTCAGCTAACGCTCTTCTGGCTAAATGGGTGATTCCCTCGCCTTTTTGAGCGGCAACAACATAACCTTTAAATTCTTCGTTCTCCTCAAAGGAAATAATTTCTCCATCAGTTTTTTCTTCAGTCCATTCGGGCTCTTCATTTTCTTCATTATTTTCTTCCGCATATTCTTCGCCGGTTTCATTTTCCTCATCAATAACCGCTTCTTCATCTAATTCTCCCTCTGATTCACCAAGCGCTTCTTCTTCCAAAACTATTTCTTCATCTGTTTTAGTTTCTTCCGCCTGATAATTGTTATAAAAAGCGTAAACGCCGACACCAATGCCGATAACCACAATCGTCGCCAAAATCATTTTCCAATTTGTTTTAAACCAATCTGCAATTTCTCCTTTTCTTTCTTCGTTCTCTCCTCCTTCAAATCCAGAATCATTTGTATCCATAAATTCTCACCTCCCTTCGCAATTTTTATCTAAATCTTCTTGCCCCGTTAATTTACGAAGTAAATTGTTCGGGGTGATTTAGCTATAAAAATTAGCGTCCCTCCCTTTTGATTTTAATGAAATCAAAAGGGAGGGATAGCAATTATTTTGTCTAAATTTTAATTAGAGACAAATTATTTTATTTATTAAACCTAAAATCGACTTTATTTTTTTATTTTCAAATTAGAACTTACACATTTGCTCTTCTGTCATTCCCGCGCAGGCGGGAATTCACTATTTAAATAAAGTGTTATTATAAGCGTAGATTCCTGCCTTCGCAGGAATGACAAAAAACTTTTTTTATTTTCAAATATAAAAACGGAGTTCCTCCCCCCGTTTATTTTAAGAACTTTTGCGCTATTTTATTTTTCAAATTTTCTCTATCTCTATGCTTTTTATTTTAATATAAAAATCGTAAAAGTCAAATTTCAAAATTTTATCTTTTTTCCAATCTCTTAATCCCTAAATAAAATAAAACAATTAAAAAAGAATTATAAACCGCTGATGGAAAACCGAGGTGGAAAAAATTGTAAAAGAAATCTGGAGACAGATCAGTTAATTTTAATAAATTAGCTGATTTTAACAAAATTTCAATCAAAAGAGAATAAGCCAAAGCCGCGGAAAAACCAATCCCGGCGACAATCGCCAGATTGGCTGTTTCTAAAAAATCAGAGGAAATAAAATTTACCAAAGCGATAATTAAAATAAAGGCGAGAAGAATTAATCCAAACGGCCAGCCGATGATTAAATCCAAAAGCAATCCGCCCAAAAAAGCGTAAGCTACAGATTGCCTGAAATTTTTTAAAAACGCCAAAGCGATTAGAAAAGAAAGCAAAAAATTCGGAACAATTGAACCAATCGCAAAATTAGAAGCAACGCTTAACTGAAAAAGAACTAATAAAATAATAATAAATATGATGAGTCGTTTCATAAAAAAAAATAAGAGCGGGATACCGGAATCGAACCGGCGCTTCAACCTTGGGAAGGTTATATACTGCCACTATATTAATCCCGCTAATTCTCTTCCCATATAAAAATAAAGTTCCACCATTTTCGCGGATTGGAAATTTCTTCTTTTTGAATTTCTTCGCTTTGATTAAATTCCTCAATAGAATCTTCTGTATTCTCCATTTCTAATTCTTCCGGCTCAATATTTTCTTCGGTGATAACTACTACTTTTTCCCCTTCTTTTTGCAGCCCCAATTTTTGGCGCGCTTCTTTTTCCTGATATGATTCAGTTTTAAAATATTCAATTAAATGCGTTAAATTATCATTATTTTTTTCAATGCTGGAAATTTCTTCTTCCAACGCCTGAATTTCTTTCTCAATCTGGTAATTGCGATATGTTTCTTTTCCCAAAGAAAAACCAATAAAAACAAGAAGGCAAATTCCGAGAATGATAAAAACGCGGGATGATAAAAATTTTGTTTTAAGATTTATTTTCATTTTTAATATTTTATACCCCCAATTTATCCTGCTGTTGGGAATCGTCAATAACGACAGCTTTCGCTTCTTTATAATAATTTTTTACCAAACCCTGCGGCAAATCCGGTTTTTTGCCTTTTAATAATTCTTCAACAGTCAAGATTTGAATTTTAGGAAATTTGATCTCTCGCGCTTTACCATTTCCCTAATCAATAAATCAAGAATTAAAAAAATCATCTATTGCTTCGTCTGCCATTAATTGTAAAGTGGTTAATTCGTCAAGAGGAATGCTTTTCCCGTTATTTCTCAATTCGTATTCTGAAACTAATTTTACAATCTTTGGAAGTGTTGCGTTATCACTTATTGATAATTCCTGTTTTTTGTATGAAAAAGTATTATCATTTATTCGATGCCACCCAGGTCTCATATTTAAAGCAATCTTAAGATTTTCAACAGAAGAATTGTTCGGATGTACTTTTTGCGCAGTTTTATAAGCTTTGGATAATGATTTACATAAACCTCTTACGTTTTTTAACGTCTGTTTGAAAACGATTTTCTTTATAAAATTGTTTAATATACCCATATAAATTTTATGAACTATTTAAATTATATACCCTATTATCGCCGAAATAGAGAGTGCGATTTTTCATAAATTTAAAATATCATTTTTTAATTTTATCAATTATTTTTTTAATTTCGTTAATATCTTCTTTTATGTTTTTTATATCCGTTTTGGTTATTCGATTTAAAAATCTTGAATAATTTACTTCTACTTTCGCAGAATTTTCAGGATATTTGAAAAAAGTATTTTCTAAATCATTAAATTTGAAGCAACCTTTTAAATACTCATTAAATAAATCGAAAGTTTGGTACTTATGAATGATTTTTGAAAAAATCTTTTTACTTTTTTTATCTAACTTTTTTTCTATCTGTTTTTTAAAATTATCATCAAATAAACGTTCAGTATCGTGAGAGTAATCCGACCGATTCAATTCTTTATTTTGAGATCTTCTATGAAATCTTCTAAAAGCTTTCAAGATAATTTCTAAACTATGCTTTAAATTATAAATTATTCCAATAGTAATATACTTTTTGCTTTTCAATGATTTCTCTTTTATTAAATATTCACATCCGTTTTTAGCAAGATCTAAAAAAGCTAAAGCAAAAATATACCAATCTTTTTCTCTGGCTTCTTTTTCTTTTTTTGAAAAATCTATAAAACCAGTTTCTGGTTTATCTCGAAGCAAAACATTATTTTTTTTAATTGGCGTTTTATTTGAAGTAGATCTTTTTTGAGTAATGTTTGACGATGAAATTTTTTTCATAAATCTTTACCCAACGAAAAAATTCGTTTCTATATTTTGTTTTTTATTATCAATATATATCTCAATACTATATTCTCCTACATTAGGAAACATAGTATTTAGAAAACCACCTATAAATTGCGCCTTTTGTTTAGATTCGTGAATTTTTAATTTTCCTGGTAGTTCTGCTACTTTTTCGTCCGTTGTTTTGTTTTTAATTACAATTAACTGATCGTAATCTCCGGGATCACCGCTTACATTAGTTACTACTATAAATTTAGGATGAACCGCAGGAAATTTTCGTGCCCCAATTTTATCAAAAATTCCTATGATATTTAATGAGTTTGTTCCTTGAGCAATAAATGCATTTTCACATAAAATTACAAAATTTAATTTAACCATAATTTTTAACCTTTCATTTTAAATTTTAATGATTTTAATTTTATTTTAAAGAATTTCTAAATTATTGCCGAAATATAAAGTTCGATTTTTTATAAATTAATTTTTAACTCCGGCTATCTTTTTCAATTTCATACCAATAGTAGATGTTGTAATCTTTTCAATATTAGCCAAATGCTCCGTGGCATCTGTTATTGGTTGAGAAGGCGGAAAAATATAACTTTCCTTTTCGACCTTGTCTAAAAATTTTTTCTTTTTATCATCATATGCTTTTATAATTTCTTCGTTTTCCTCTTTATTTTCAGAGAATTTTTTTTCAGAAAATTCTTTTGCTAAATCTACTAATGTTTTTTGTACATATCCTACTTTTTGTTCTATTTGTAATGGTCCAATATTTTTTAATTGTTTTACGGCTTCGTCGTAAAGTCTACATTGATTATAAAAATTACTAACTGTATCCCATTCATCTCTATCAAAATCATTTATAAAAAGATAATTATACTTAGACCATGCGTGATTAAGTAATAAAACTTTATTCTGATCTATAAATTTAGTACTTTTCACTCTCTCTATACAATCCTCAGCATTTCTAATTTCCATTAAAATTATATTTGCCGCGTCTCTTTTGTAATCTTGTTTTTGTTTAAGATATAAATAAATAGCAAAACTACCTACTAATAAAGTAATTAAAGCCATAAAACTTCCAGAGTTTATTAAACCAGGATAAAAAATCTCTAATCCGTAAGAGGTGATAGTAACAACTACAATAAAAAATAATATTTTTATTTCTGGATTTAAGCTCATTTAATTTCCTTTCCACCCCTGCCCGACAACTCTCCACATTACCCGTTCTTGGGGGATTTGAATCGGGCCTTGAGTTGTTGGCTGAGTCATCGGCACCTGGCCTTTTTTGTATTCCAAAATCAATTCAAAATAATTTGCCATCGCCAAACTTTCAATATAGGCGATTTTGTATTCTTTTTTATTAATCGCCTGATTTTCGCCGAGTTCAATTTCCGGATTCCACAAAACTCCCAATTTCATTTCTTTTTCATATTCTTTATATAATTCAGTCATCAAGCCGGCCAAATCTTCATCGGCAAATTTAATTGTTTTAATTCCCAAATCTTCTTTGGCTTCTTTTCTGCCAATTAGATATTGGTGGGAATAAAGTTTTTCAGTCAGATCATTAACAATACTTTCAACTTCTTCATCCGCCATCGGGTTTGCCTGGCTTTTTAATAATCGCTGCGCTAAAATTCTAATTAAATTATGAGTTCGGTTGACATTGCCGAGAGCTAAAGGATGAATCTGCGGATCTGATTCAACAAATTTATTGAAAATTTTGGTCAGATCCTCGTCATTTTTAATGCCAAATTTATTTTTAGCCAAATCAAAATAGGCCATCACATCTTCCACTGAAATAGGAATTTTATTTTGCGGATTTTTCGGATCTCCCGGATTAAAAACATTAGCGGTTGACGGATCAATCGGCGAAAGTTCGGAGAGATCGCTCATCACAATTTCATCGGCGCCGAGAGAAATCATTGTCGCCGCGCTGTGAGCTTTGTAAGGGATTAAAACAGAAAATTGCCGGCAATATTCACGGATCATTGAAACCAATCGCCAGGGAACCATTGTGTCTCCGCCGGTTGAATGCAAAAATAAATCAATCTTTTCAACTTTCCCGATTTTTCTCAACTGATTGCTGATAACCGGAATAATATCCATGGCGATTTTTGCGTTAACCGGACCCTGCCTGTCGCTGGTTAAATAAGTGATAACTTTTGATCCTCTTTTTTCTTCAATTTTTTGAATTAAATCTTTTGTTGGCATAATTTTTTTAAATTATTTTTAATTATTATTTTTAATTTCCATCTGTCATTCCCGCGCAGGCGGGAATCTACGCTTACAATTTACATTTTTTGTGACAGTGGATTCCCGTTTTCACGGGAATGACTATCGTTATTTTTAACCTCTGAAATATATTTTACAAGCTCTGAAGCGCTTACTTCTTTTGGATTTTCCGTCTGCAATTTTTCTTGAAAACTAACAATAATATTTTGAATTTTTTTAGGATCAGGAATTTGTTTCATCAATAGCATTCCTTTGTTCTGGGTAATCTGAATCTTTATATTGCCGTAATTAAAAAAAGTGGCCAAAGGGCCTTTAATTTCATAGAACGCGTTTTGAATTTTTCCATAAGCCACTTCAGTGACGATTCTTTGAAAAAATCCGCGCTGGTCAACATCAATAATTCTTTCGTTGGTGATAATATAACAATCAAGAAGCCAGACAAAAATTCCGCGAAAAGAATAAATAAAAGCCAAGAAAATCCAAACAAGAAAAACTTGAGCGGCCCATTTTTCATTCGGAGCGAATTTAAAAAAAACCATTGCTAAAGCAAAAACAATAATTATTTTCAAAAAAAACCAAGATAAAGTTATCCGATGTTTCCTAAGAATTGCTATTAATTCTTCACCCTCATTTAATTCTTGTCTAAAATATGATAACATTATAGTATATGAAATCAAAAAAGAAAAAAATCATCTTCAAAGTCATCTGGACAATTCTGATTTTAATGATCTGCTTCAGTATGCTCGGCTGGCTTTTGATGCCGATGTTTTAAGATTATTTAATAATCTTATCAACTATTCCGTACTTCTTTGCTTCATCGGCAGTCATAAAGTAATCGCGGTCAGTGTCTTTTTCAATTTTGCTGACCGGCTGTCCGGTATGATTGGCTAAAATTTTATTTAGCCGATCTTTAGTTTTTAAAATATGCTTGGCAGTAATGGCAATATCCGACGCTTGTCCGCCGGCTTCGCCCATTACCTGATGAATAAGAATTTCTGAATTAGGCAAACTAAACCGTTTGCCTTTTTTGCCGGCCGCCAAAAGAACCGCGCCGCCGCTAGCCGCCAAGCCGATGCAAATAGTTGAAACATCGCACTTAATATATTGCATCGTATCGTAAACAGCCAAAGCGCCAGTGACCATTCCGCCCGGACTGTTAATATAAAACATCACATCTTTTTTCGGATTTTGGCTTTCTAAAAAAAGAAGCTGGGCAATTACCGTATTGGCGACAGAATCGTCAATCACACCGCTCAAAAAAATAATCCTCTCTTTCAAAAGCCGGGAATAGATATCATAAGCGCGTTCGCCATAAGTTGATTTTTCAATAACTGTTGGTATTAAATTCATAAATTTATTTTTACCTTATCTAAACTTTTTAATTGCTCTCTATCATCTCAAACACTTTTTCGTTCATCAGCACATCTTTAGTATAATTCTTTAAATCTTCAAGGTCAATGTTTTTTTTCGCTTGATTAGCGGAAGAAATATTTTTTAAAACTTTATTTGTTTCTACTTCCAGTTCCTCGTCTGAAATTTCTATTTTTTCTTTTTCGGCGATTTCTTTCAAAACCAGCGCGCCTTTAATTCTTTTCTCCGCCTGCCCGCGCCATTCTTTTTTTAATCCATCCGCGGTTTTTCCGAGTTTTTCTAAATATTTATCAGGTTCTAATCCCATTTTCCTAACGTTCATTTCAAATTCCCTGAACATTTTTTCCGTTTCTTGTTCAACCAAAACATCCGGCAATTCCATTTCGCTTTCCTGAACAAGTTTTTCCATTATTTTTTGGCGGCGTTTTTCTTTCTCCTTTTCTTTTTTTTCCAAAAGAATTCCTTCTTTAACGCTTTTCTTTAAATTTTCCAGATCATTAAAACCGCCAAATCCTTTAGCAAATTCATCGTCAATCGCCGTCATCTGCCTTTCCTGAATTAAATTCATTTTAACTTCAAAGCCAACTTTTTTCCCGGCCAAATCTTTTTTTTGATAATCCTGCGGAAAATCAAGATTGAAATTTTTTGTCTGATTTTCTTCCATTCCTTCAAGATGCTCTTCAAAACCTTTGACAAACCGTCCTTGGCCGATAATCAAAGGATGGTTTTTACTTTCGCCATTTTCAATTTTTACATTAGCCAGACGAGTGATAAAATCTATTTCAACCCGATCGCCTTTTTTGGCTCCTCTTTTAACCGTGATCAATTTTGCCCGCGATTCCTGAAGATATTTCAAAGAATTTTCTATTTCTTCATCTTTCACTTTAACTTCCGCATTTGATTTTTCTATTTTCAAATTTTTGTAATCGCCTAATTTTACTTCCGGCAAAACAGCAACAATCGCTTCAAAAACCAACGGATTATTTTCCGCTTGCTTGGTTATTTTCACTTCAGGCGTACCGATCGCCTGAATTTTTTTCTCAAGAATTGTTTCAACATAAGTTTTCCTCACCGCTTCCTGAATTCCTTCCTGAAAAATTTTTTCCTTTCCGATTTCTTTTTCAATAATCTCTTGCGGCGCCGTTCCCGGCCTGAATCCCTTAACATTTAAATTTTTTCCCATTTCAGAAACAGCCCTATTCAAATACGGCTTTAATTCATCCGGAGCCAATTCAAAAATTATTTTTATTTTTGACTTCGGCAATTTTTCAATTGAATTTTTCATAGATTTTTAATTTTTAGAAATTATGTTAATTTATTTTTAAGGTTTCTCGCAAAAAAAATTACAAACCCCCAATAATCCCCGGGGCGATTTGTTTTTTGCGGGAGACAATTCCCGGCAGAAAAATTAAATTATCTTTTGCTTTTTTATTAAAACTTTTTTTCGCAATCAGTTTTTCTTTTTCTCCGGCAACAAATAAATGAGTTTGTTTTTTTATAATATCAACCACCACAAAAAATATTAAGTCCAATTTTTTCTGTTTTTTTATCTGCGGAAGCAGTTTTAAAATTTCCTGTTTTTTTTCTAAAACCGTTTTAGGTAAAACTGTTTCACAAACTCCAATTCCAAAATTTACATTTTTCTCGCTGTATTTTTTAAAATCCTGTAAAATTAAATCATTAAGATTTATTCCGGTAATATCTGACTTTACCTTTAACATTTTTTCAGCCAATTTATTAATATTCTGCTGGCTAATTTCAGATAATTTTTTCGCGATTTTAATCTCTTCTTTTGTTGTTGTCGGAGAATTAAATTTTA
>DAOWLE010000043.1 GCA_030643545.1 bacterium
GGGCTATGGCAGTTATCTTTATGAAACTTGGAAAGGGCAATCTTTGCCTGAATGGTTTTAGCGGTTATAATTCCAATATGAAAGAAATTTTAAAAAAGGACTTTGAGGTTTTAAAAGAATTTAAAGATTAAAATTTGAAGTGTAATATTGAGGAGCGTAAAGGGTTGTTTTTTTATTGCTATTATGGTAGTATTATTTTATAATAACCTTTTTTTGTTATTCTAATTTATTGTAATGCGCTGTGGTTTTCTTAACTTTTTTTATAAATACGATGAAAAAAAGTAATAAAATAAAGATAACTTTTATTTCCACCTATCCGCCGATAATGTGTGGAATAGCCAGTTATCTGAAGAACATTATTGAACGCTTGCCGGAAGACACCTGGCAGGTTATTTCTTTTAAATTAAGAAAAGCGAAAAATTTTAAGATATTGCCAGAAAGAGAAAAAGAGCCCAACACTCATTATATTTTACCCAGGACAGAATTGAAGAAAGCCATAAAAAAAATAAACCGATTGGCTGACGGTTCAGTAGTTTGGATTCAACATAGTTTTGGCATTTGGGCGAAAGATAATATTCCCGAGTTTGTTAAATTCGTCTCTGAAATTAAAGGGAAAAAGATTATTACCTTTCATACCATTCATTTTCAATCTAACGAGACTGCTTATGGACTTGAAGAAATTGAGTACAAACTTTTAGAAAATATCCTGCCCCTTGTTAATGTGATTACTGTTTTTTCAGATGGAGCTTATCTGGCCATTTGCGGCGCCTTTCCTAACTTCAAAGACAAGGTGGTTGTTTTAAGGCATCATTGTAAATTTCATCCGCCAGTCGCCAGAAAAAACGCTAAGGAAGCGTTAATTAAAAATCTTCTTTCTTTAAAAAGGATAAATCCTAAATTAAAAAAACAATTAGAGAATTTGGGAAAAATCATTTCAAAAAAGAATGTCAAATTAATTGGTGATATAGGTTTTATCACTCCTACCAAAGGAAGTGAAATTATTTATTTAGTTCAGGAAGAATTAGAGAAAAAAATAAATCAAAAGATAATCTCAATGTATATTGGCACAGTCCGGGATCCAACCGATAATGAACAAGTCAATTACGCTAAAAAGTTAAAAGATTTCCACGACGGCAAAAAAAAGTTCTTCATTAATTTATACATACCCGAAAAAAATTTATCTCTTTATTTAAAGGCCTTTGACGCGATTATTTTTTGGCCTAATGTTTGCACTCAATCTGGCCGCCTTTCTGTTTTGCAGGGAGCAGGTGTTTGCGGCATTGGCAAGAATATGGAAGGAATTGGAGAGACAATGAAACTTTCAGCTTTGCCCACAGTGGAAACTTACGGCAGTTTGATTAATGTTTTAGCTAGAGTTTTAACCAGGCCTGACTCAAGAAAATTAATGGCAGGTATGGCCAGAACTTATGCCAGAAAATTCAGATGTTCTATTCAAGCTAAAAAAACTTTGAAATTGGCAAATGCCGTTAAAGGAAAAAAGAAAAGAGTGTTAATTTTAGACAGGGGCTATGGCAGTTATCTTTATGAAACTTGGAAAGGGCAATCTTTGCCTGAATGGTTTTAGCGGTTATAATTCCAATATGAAAGAAATTTTAAAAAAGGACTTTGAAATTTTAAAAGAATTTAAAGATTAATTTGACTTTTTGTCGCTAATAATATATATTGAAAGTACCTTAAAAAATTAGGAGGTGGAAAAAAATGGGAGAAGAAAATGCTTTTGCTGTTATCGCGCAGAAAAAATATGTACATTTTCTATGGAAAATGGTTGTTATCCATACAAAACCTAAATTGATCGTTAGCAAAGAAACTAAGGAAACTCAAGATATCTTTGATTTTGCCAAAAAAAGAATTGCGTCAGTACGATTAGAAGGAGGAGTGTTGAAAGTTACACCAAAAGGAAATGTTTTAGTCAGTTTCAGCGGTTTTGAAAAAGTCCCAGCTGAAACTATCGGCGGCAATGGCAAGAAGATAAGAGTATTCGGTACTATAGAAACAGAAAACGATGTTATAATTACATCTGGAAACGGAAAACAAACAATTATTTCACAATCACTAGAAGCAATAGCATCTTGCTATCCGTTCTAAAACAGCAAACGCGCAAACTATATGATGATATCTAAAAAAAGATATCATTTTTTTTATTTAAATTTTCTAATGCTTTACTAATTTTGACATAGTTAAAATGTCAGATTATTTTATTTGTAATTTAATAAATTATGATAAAAAAATTGACGGGATGAAGATTTTTGGGTAAAATAAAGATAATAATGTTAGAAAAAGATTTTGAAAAATTAGTTCAAAAAGCTGTAATGGATCTGCCCAAGCATATCCGAGAAAAAATGGACAATGTGGCTATTGTTATTGAGAATAAACCCTCCTCAGATTATTTAAGAAAATCTGGAATGAGATTTGGAGACACGCTCTTGGGACTCTACCAAGGAATTCCCAAAACAACTTGGGGTAGAGATTTTAGTGGAAAATTACCAGATAAAATTACTATTTTTAATGAGCCAATTGAAAAGATAGCTTTAACGCCCAAAGAAATTACAGAATTAGTTAAAATCACTGTCTGGCATGAAATTGCCCATCATTTTGGTTTTGATGAGAAGCAAGTCCGAAAATTGGAAAAAAAGTGGAAAAAAACTGGTAAAGTTTAAAATATATTTACTTACTTCTTAATCCAGTATATGCTCCGAAGCAATACTTAAGATTTTAGTTTAATTTTAAGTAAAAAATAGAATTTTAGAAATTTAGAAAATCGGAATTAGAAAAGCGAAGGAGTATAATTAAGCAGAACATTTAGCTCTAAAGCGAAAAACGAATTTATGACGAAACAAAAACAAGATAAACAAAAAAATGATTTTGGGAAATAAATTAATTAAAAAGTATGAGTAAATCATTTACTATTCACGACTTGCCCAAAGAAGAACGTCCGCGTGAGCGGTTAGTTAAATTTGGCGAACAAGCGCTTTCGGCTCAAGAATTATTACAACTTATTTTAGGTCGCGGCATTGCCGGCGAATCGGTCGCGGTGACAGCACAAAAATTATTATCGCAATTTGGCAGTTTACAGAAATTAGCCGAGGCAAATATTGAAGAATTGTCTTTAATCAAAGGAATTGGATTGGCAAAAGCAACGCAATTAAAAGCCGTATTTGAAATTGGACATCGGCTTTCCAATCAAACTCCATCTTATAAAAGCAAAGAACTTACCGATCCAAAAAAAGTATATCAGTTAATAAAAAGCAAACTCAAAAATTATCACAAAGAACATTTTTATGTCATCGCTCTTAATAGCAGGAATCATTCGGTTGCGGAAGTTTCAATCGGTTCTCTCAACGCCAGTATTGTTCATCCACGCGAAGTATTCGCGGAAGCAATTAAAAACAAAGCCGCGTCAGTTATTTTTGTCCACAATCATCCATCGGGAGATCCCGAACCATCGGAAGATGATTTATTATTAACTAAAAGATTAGTTAAAGCTGGCAAGATTTTGGGGATAGAAGTGATTGACCATATAATTGTCACGAAAAATGATTTTTTTAGTTTTAAAGAAAAAAAGTTAATTTGACAAAATATTTAATGTACGCTATTATGTACATATAGATTTAAATTAAAATAAAATTATGAGTATAAAAAATAACATTTTATCAATTACTGAAGCTAGAAACAATTTGTTTAAATTAGTAAATGACGCTCAAAAAAAAGGCGCGCATTTTGTTTTGACTGAAAGAGGCAGGTCGCGCGCTGTTATAATGTCTTATGATGATTTTGACGCTTGGCAAGAAACAATGGAAATAATGAGCGATCCAGAATTAATGAAAGATATCAAGGAAGCTAAAAAAGATATTAAGTCAGGAGCATATAAAAATTATCCAACCCTTGAAGAGGTTTTAGCTGAAGAGGGTTTTGTGATAGCCGATAAATCAAAAAATAAATATGTATCAAGTCATTCTAAAAAAAGTAGCAATAAAAAATCTAAAAAAAATAGACGAAAGGTATAAAGCGAGAATAAATTTGGCATTATTGGAATTATCAAAAGATCCATTTGTCGGCAAACGGCTTGAAGGCAAGTTAAGTGATTTTTATTCTATGCGCGTTTGGCCATACAGAATTGTTTATCAAATTATCCATGAGCAATTAATTGTTTTTGTTGTGCAAATAAAACATAGGCAAGGAGTTTATAAATAAAAATTGTTAAGTTAAAGTTAAAATTTTAAAAAGTAATATGAAATATTTATCATTTACAATAAATAAATACAGAGCAATAGAGAATGGTCTTACTGTATTATTAGAAAAGCATCGTTTAATTCCTGTTATAGGAATTAATGAATGCGGCAAAACAACGATTCTGCACGCAATTTTTGCATTTGATTATTGTAATGATAGCTTTAATAAAAATATTCATCATTTAGATGATGTAAAAAATTTATATAAACCTGGTCAAAAAAATAATTCAAAGATTAGCGCTAAAATTCAAATAGAATGGGATGAATTTAAGGAAGCATTAGATGATCCAGAGATTAAAATTATGACTGGTGTTAATAGTTATAAGAGAAAGAAAATAAACTTTACTGAAATGCTTGTCATTACTCGGGATTTGATTACAAAAAAATATGATATAAATTCTGATTTATTTACAGATAAAGATTTAAATCATCGTCTTTCAGAAAAAATAATTAGCCAATTGCCATATATTTTATATTTTGATGATTTTAGGGATTCTATTCCTGATGAAATAGAAATCCGAAATGAAAACGAGAATGATCCGAAAGGATGGGTTGCGATTATAGAAAGATTATTTAAAAAAACAGATGAAAGTTTTTCAGTATTTGAATTATCAAAAATAGAAGAAAGAGAAAGAAAATCTATTATATCTCAAGTCAAGAAAATTTTGAATAATACACTCACTAGAGAATGGCAAACTTTTAATTTAGACGATAGTGATGCATTAAAAATTAGTATTGAATATATTCCAGAATCAGAAAATAATGGAACCACTAAGCCAGCAAAAATAAAATTTGATATTCTTGAAACAGTTGAAGGAAATGACTGTTATTTTTATATTAGAGATAGAAGTAAGGGATTTTTTTGGTTTTTTAATTTTGTTATGAAATTAGAATTTAATCCAAAAATTGTTTCAAATGATGGAGTTGATGCTATATATTTGTTAGATGAACCTGGTTCGTATCTGCACGCAGCGGCACAAAGTAGATTATGTCGCAAACTAAAAAATCTTTCTACTGATAACAATGTAATATATTGTACTCATTCACATTACTTATTAGATCCTGAAATTATACCGATTAGTTCAATTAGAATTTCTGAAAAAGTAAATAATTTTGGTATTAAATTAATCTCAATTTATGAATATGATTCTGGAACTGGTAATAAAAATGCATTTCAGCCAATTTATGATGCCTTACAGACAAAACCATTCTTATTGGATTTAGGCAGCAATGAGAATATTGTCTTGACAGAAGGGATATATGATTTTTACTGTTTTAATATGTTTATGAATAGTGGTTATAAATTTTTACCATCTCAAAATGCAGAATCAATTCTTTATTTTATTTCTTTAATGATTGGTTGGAATATAAAATTTAATGCTCTTTGGGATAATGATAAAGAGGGAAAAGAGTATTGGAATACAGCTAAAAGAAAATTTGGAAATGATTTGAAAGATAAAATGCTTTTGCTTCCGCTAAAAGGCAAACAGAGGAAATGCATACTTCAAGATTTTGTTGATGGTCATGAGTTAAAAAAAATCAAAGAAGAAATAGGCATTCCAATGGATAGCAGTTTTGACAAAACAATCGCGACGTTGTTTTATAGTGATAATAAAAACAGCATTATTCAAAAATTGCAAAAGACAAAAGATAATTTCCAAAAAATTAATTTGTTATTTAATTTTTAAAAATGAGCAAATATCAAAATTTTTCAAAAGAAGAACTATTGAAGCTTATTGAGAAGCAGGAAAAGGAATTAAAGTCCAAAAAATATGGGCTTGTTTGGGATAGCGAGAGAGAGCCAGAACAAGTTGTTTTGGATTGCGCGAATAATTTGCCTGTTTTAAAAAGAGCGAAAGGGAAAGAAATCAGAACTGATGATGGCGAGGATAATATTTTGATTGAGGGTGATAATTATCACGCTTTAACTGTTTTGAATTATACGCATAAAGAAAAAATTGATATGATTTATATTGATCCGCCGTATAATACAGGGAATAAAAGTTGGAAATATAATAATAATTTTGTTGAAAAGGACGATGCATATTGGCATTCAAAATGGCTTAATATGATGGAAAAAAGATTGAACATCGCCAAAAGATTATTGACAAAAAATGGATGTTTAATTTGTGCAATTGATGAAAATGAATTTGCAAATTTATGTCTTTTATTTAGAAAAGTATTTGAAAATTATAAAATTGATCAAGTTGTAATTGTGCATAATCCTAGAGGCGTACAAGGTAAAAATTTTTCATATACTCACGAATATGCTCTTTTTGTTTATCCAAACGACGGAAAGGAATATATAGGAAATAGGAAAATTGAGGAAAAAGATATTGGCTGGAGAGGATTAAGGGACAATGGCGGTGAATCTTTAAGAACTGACGCCAAAAATTGTTTTTATCCGATAATTATTAAGAATAAAAAAGTTATTGGGTTCGGCGATGTTGTTAATACAAAAGAACATCCAAAAAGCCAAACAATTAAAAAAGGAAATAAATTTTATGTTTATCCAATTGATAAGGAAAGTGTTGAGAGAAAATGGCGCTACGCGAGACAAAGTGTTGAGCAGATAAAACATTTATTAAGAGCAAAAAAGGCAGTTACTGGTTATGAAATAGATATAGGAAAAGATTTTGGCTTGTATCGCACAGTATGGATTGATAAAAAATACGATTCTAATGAAAATGGATCAAAATTAGTAAAACAAATTACTGGAGTAGATTTTCCATATCCAAAATCAATTTTTACGGTTAAGGATTGTATATTAACAATTATCAGAGACAAAAAAGAAGCAAAAGTTTTAGACTTCTTCGCTGGTTCGGGTACGACAGGCCATGCTGTTTTGGAATTAAATAAAGAAGATGATGGAAATAGAAAATTTATTTTATGCACAAATAATGAGGATAACAATGGTGATGGGTTTGGTAAAATTGCTGAAAAAATTTGTTATCCCCGTATAAAAAATACAATTAAAGGATATAAGAAAAATGGAGACGGTGAAAAAGTTGAGGGGTTGGGTAGTAATTTACAATATTTCAAAACGGCTTTAGTCAAGAAAACAAGCAATAAAGATCAGGTGAGATTAGATTTAACGAAAAGATGCGTTGAGATGTTGTGCGTGAAGGAAAATATTTTTAATAATAGAATAGAAGGACAAGATTATAAAATATTTTCATCTAATAAAAAAGATAAATTTTTATGTGTTTATTTCAATTTGTTTGATAAAAGTTTTGAAGATTTTTTGAAAAAATTAAAAAAGATTAAAAATAAAAAAATTGTTTATATTTTTTCCCTTGATAACGAAGTTAATAAGAATTTATTTTCAGAAATTGATAATTTGAAAATTGAAGCAATCCCACAAGAAATTTTAGATGTATATGATAAAATAGTAAAAATGAATATTCCAGTTAAAGCAAAAATTATTTTTACTCTTTTTGAAAAAGCGAAAAAACAGGTTTTTGAAGAAAATGATAAAGATGATGGAGCAAAAAATTTGCGAATTGTACTTGAAAAGATTTTACAAAAAATTGCTCAAATGAATAGAATCAAAATTTATAATGACAAACAAAAAGAAATTAAAATTTCAATAATTAATGATAATTTAAAAAAAGAAAAAGTTATTTCTCAGACAACGTGGGAAGAAATAAGAACATATTTGACTATTGGGAATAAAGCATCACATGGGGAATTTGATGAGTATGATTTAAGTCAAATCAAAAATTTTGTAAAATTTGTGCAAAATTTAATTAATAAATTTAATATTCAATAATATGAATTATAAAACATTGAAAAGATATCAAGAGAAAGCAGTTAATGAATTGATTTTGAAATCAAAATTGCTTTTAGATAGAGATATAAATAAAAGAACAATTGTTTTTAAGGCTCCAACAGGAAGCGGAAAAACTTTTATGATGTCTCAATTTATACAAGATTTTATTAAAGAAAATAAAAGAGATAAGAGAGGTGAATTTTGTTTTTTATGGATGAGCATTGGAAAAGGTGAATTACAAATTCAAAGTTATGAGAGTTTAGAAAAAGAATTTGGTTTTGCTGTGGATTGTTATTTATTAGAAGACGAATTTTTTGGATCAAGGCGGACAATTGATAATAATGAAGTTGTAGTCGCAAATTGGGAAAAATTAAGACAAAAAGATAAGAATACAGGGGAATGGAAAAGTAATTTAATGAAAGATAAAGAGACAGTAAATTTTCGCGAATTGGTTCGAAATACTAGAGAAAAAGACACAAAAATTATAATGATAATTGATGAAAGCCATTCAGGCGGGAAAAGTGGAAGGGCTTTAGAACTTCGCGATGAAATTATTCAACCGCATTTGACTATTGAGATGAGCGCTACTCCAGAATTGAAAGATGAACAAGAGAGGGTTTTCGTTGAACCAAATGATGTAATTATGGAAGGAATGATAAAAAAAGAAATTATAATAAATGAAAATTTGGATAAAATTGCAGATGATGAAATTAATTCTCAAGAAGCGGTTATGCATCTTGCTTTTGTAAAAAAATTTAAAATAGAACAAGAATTTAGAAAGAGAAAAAAAGATATAAATCCACTTGTTTTAGTGCAGTTACCGAATAGTGAAAAAGGAGAAGACAAAAGAAAGTTTGTGGAAAAATGGTTGGCTGAAAAAGATATTACTATTGATAATGGAAAATTGGCGGTTTGGCTTTCAGAAGAAAAAGTAAATCAAGAAAAAGAATTGCTGACAAAAAATGATAACGAAGTTGATTTTTTAATTTTTAAACAAGTAATTGATACTGGTTGGGATTGCCCAAGGGCTCATATTCTGGTTAGATTTCGCGAAACGAAAAGCGTTACTTTTGAAATACAAACAATAGGAAGAATTTTAAGAATGCCCGAAGTTAAACATTATAATAGTGATATTCTGAATACGGCATATATCTATACAAATTTACAAAATTTTAATACAGATTCGGGAAGTTATAATAAAAATATAATAAAATCTTTGGTTTCAAAAAGGAGAAATAATGTTTATGACGGTTTGAAATTAAGATCTTATTACAGAAACAGAGTTGATTTTGGAGATATTACGATGAAATTTTATGATGTACTTGAAGATACTTTTTGTAAACATTTTGGCATTAGAAAAAATGAATTTGATAACGCTAAATTTTTTACTAAAAATAAAAAAGAGATGGAAAAGAAAGGAATTTTTTTGAAAGGAATGGCGAGTGATGAATTATTTTTAAATGAAAAAATAAATCCCGCAAAATTAGATATTCCTCAAAACTTTAAAGTCAGCGAAGATAATAATGTTGTTTTGAAATATTCAGAAGAAGATTTGGAATGGGCTTTTGATGATTTAATTCGTGAAAATTTAAATGGCTATGCTTATAAAAGATCTAAAAATACCGTAAAGATGGCTTTATGGAGATGGTTTAAAAAAGCTTTAGGATTAGATCCATTCAAAAACAATAATGCGATTTACATACAAAATATTTGTTTAAACAATTATAAAAAAATTGGTCAATTATTGGATTTGTCAGTTAATAATTTTAAACCCGTGAAAGAACAAGAAATAAAAGATAGGATAAAAGAGATAGAAGAATGGAATAATGAATGGGAGATTGAAGAAAGACGAAATTTTCCAAAAACTGATAGTTATGAAGAAAAAAATTATAAATTGAATTTATATAAACCTGGATTTTTGAAATTTGATAGTGAAGTAGAAATGGATTTTGTAGAAGAAGTTTTAGAAAAAAATAAAAATAAGATTAATTGGTGGTGGCAAAATGGAAATGAGCATATGGCTTTAAATTTTGGAATTAAGTATAATGCTAAATCAACATTTCAACCGGATTTTATTGTAATGTTCAAAAATGGAGAAATTGGAATTTATGATACTAAAGCGAGCGGTTTTCAAGAAGACGATAATAAATTAAAAGCCGAAGCTTTGCAAAAATATATAAAAGAAGAAAATAAAAGAAAAAAGAAAGATTTACTTGTGGGCGGAATAGTGATAAAAGAAGGCGAGCATTTTAGAATTAATAGTGATGAAAAATATGAACCGTTTAAACTTGTGAATAAAGTAAAAGAAAAAGGCGCGAAATATGGAGTTAGCACTAAAATTCAGAAAGGTTGGAAATATTTAGAATTTTAATTTGTGGGAATGAAATTCGTTCTAAAAATTTAATTGAGAAATAAATAAAAAAAAGGAAAATAATGAGGATGAATAAATTTGAGGAATTATACAAAGAGCTTAAAAAGAAATATGGTCGGTCTGATGGGCATTGGACTTTTCATTAAAGAATTTGACATTTGCCGAGCGAAAAATAGCAAAATAGATATTTTAAATAGATATTCCAACATTCTGCAGAATGTGAGAATGTTATGTTAAGTTTGTAATTAGGCGATGCGCGAAATTTCACTATGATAATACCTATTATCATAGTGGATGAAAAACCGTTTATCAATCTCGCTGATTAAATTCTAAAAAAATAGGAAAAAATAATGAAGATGAATATTTTTGAAGAATTATACAAAGAGCTTAAAAAAGAATATGGCCGGTCTGATGGGCAGTGGACTCTTTGGTGCAAGAGGCCGAAGACCAACAGAGAAAGGGAAGAGGTGATTGTGGGCGCGGTTTTGACCCAAAGAACAAACTGGAAAAATGTAGAGACGGCTCTGGAAAATTTGAAAAAGGAAAAAATAAATTCATTGAAAGATATTTATCAATTGGGCGCGAGAAAATTAGCGCCGTTGATCAGGCCTTCGGGATTTTATCTTACCAAAGCGAATTATCTTTTTCATCTGATTGAATTTATTTTCAAAAACTATCAGGGCTTGGAGCGAATGAAAAAAGCAAATCTTAAGGAATTAAGGCAACAGTTGCTGGAACTGAAAGGCGTCGGAGAAGAAACAGCTGACAGCATTTTGCTTTACGCTTTGGACAAGCCGATTTTTGTTATTGATGAATATACGCGCCGTTTGGTTAAAAAGCGCGAGATGGCCAAGAATTTATCTTATCCGTTTTTGCAAAATCTTTTTGAAAAAAATCTGCGAAAAGATTTCCGCTTGTATCAAGATTTTCATTCTTTGATTGTCATAGACGCCATTGGAAATTATAAATTTTAGATTTTAGATTATAGATTATATAACAAATTAGAAATTTTAAATTATAAATTATAGATTAGAAATAATATAACAAATTATAAATTTTAAATTATAAATTTTAAATTATATAATAAATTAGAAATAATAAAATGGAAAAGGATAATTTAATACAAAAGAAAAGTTTTGATTTTGCCTTATCTGTTATTGATTTATATAAAGAATTAATTAAACAGAAAGAATTTATAATTTCTAAACAATTATTCAGAAGCGCTACAAGCATTGGCGCTAACATTGAAGAAGCAATTGCCGGACAAAGTAGAAAAGATTTTATTCACAAAATGTCTATTGCTTCAAAAGAAGCAAGGGAAACAAGATATTGGCTTAGGCTTTTAGATAGCAGCGATTTGGTTGATATAAATTTTAATAAATATATATTAGAGATAAATCAAATAATTGCCATTTTGATAAAAATAATAAAAACAACATCAAATTCACATTAATTTATCATTTAAAATTTATAATCTATAATTTTATCTAACAATAAAATATGTTAAAATAATATAAATCCTGTTAAATAATTTCGCCTTTTGGCGAAATTGCCGCAAAGCGGCATTTAATAGGGTAAAGGTCGAAAAATTAGAAAGTCGTAAAGTAGTTATAAAACAATAATTAAAATAATAGTTATGGAAGATATAACTTTTACAACTTACATTTTAGGGTTTGCTATTTTTGTTATCTTTTTTATTCTGATTTCCATTAAGCAGGTTAACCAATACGAAAAGGGCGTTAAATTTACTTTGGGAAAATACAGCGGTTTGATGGATCCAGGCTGGCGGATTGTTATTCCGATTTTTCAGTTTTACAGAAAAATTGATTTGCGCGTCAAAGCGGTTGACGTGCCGAATCAGGAAGCGATTACCAAAGATAATATTTCAGTGAGCGTTAACGCGGTTATTTATTATAAAGTCCGCGAAGCCGACAGAGCGGTTTTGGAAGTGGAAGATTTTTATTACGCTATTTCCCAGTTAGCCCAAACAACAATGCGAAACGCTGTCGGACAGGTGGAGTTAGACGAACTTCTTTCCCAGAGAGACAAAGTTTCAGAAAATATCAGAAGCATTATAGACAAGGCGACTGATCCCTGGGGCATTAAGGTTGATAATGTGGAATTGAAAGATGTAACTTTGCCGGAAGAAATGAAACGGGTAATTGGAAAGCAAGCGGAAGCGGAAAGAGAAAAAAGAGCGATAATTATTAAAGCGGAAGGAGAAGTAATCGCGGCAGACAATATGGCTAAAGCGGCGCGAATATTGACCGGGTCAAGAGGATCTTTGCATTTGAGAACTCTTCAGTCAATAAATGACATTA
>DAOWLE010000005.1 GCA_030643545.1 bacterium
AAAATATCTTTCTAAATTTTAAGTCATTTGTCCCGGTTATTCTTTGGGCTGGCTTAATATTTTTTTTCTCTCATCAGCCCGGTTTGAATTCCGGACTTCCTAATTTCTGGGATTTTATTTTGCGCAAATTAGCTCATATCTTTGAGTATATTGTTTTAACATTTTTGCTCATTCGTAATTTAGAAGAGTGCAATTTAGAATTTAAAAAAGCGCTTATTTTGTCTGCTGTTTTAGCAATGTCTTATGCCGTTTTTGATGAATATCACCAAACATTTATCGCAGCGCGGCAAGGAAAAATTTCAGATATTGGAATTGACAGTCTGGGAATAATTATAATTAGCTGGTTAGCTTGGCAACGAAATAGAAATAAATAAAAAATCAATAAATCACAATCTCGGAAAAAGTAAGCTTTCTTTTTTAATCTCAATATCTGTTGGCAGTTTTCCCCATTTTTTTATTTCTTCAAAACTTTTTTCTTTTTGAAGTTTTTCTTTTTCAATTTTTAAAATTCCTAATTGTTCAAAAATTTTATCGGCGGTTTCTGGCATAAACGGCAAAACCATCCAAGCAATCTGGCGGAGAGATTCCAAAAGATTGTAAATTACTTCAATTTTTTTCTTTTCATCTTTTATTTCCCACGGTTTTTCTTTTTCAATATATTTATCGCAAAAACTAATAAATTTCCAAACAATATTCAAAACCTCGTTTAATTTAAGTTTTTCAAAATTTTCTTCATAATCATCCCACGATTCTTTAATAATTTTATTCAGCTTTAAGTTCTCGCCCGCATCGCTACGCGAAGCGTTGCGGACGGGTTGATTTTCAACTTTGTTCGCCAAAGTTACAACTCTTGAAACTAAATTCCCAATCCCATTCGCCAAATCAGCGTTGTATTTTTCAATTAATTTTTCCCACGAAATATCTCCGTCCCTGCCAAAAGAACAAATTGACAATAAAAGATAGCGGGTTCCGTCAACGCCGAATTTTTTAATCATCTCTTCCGGATAAATTACATTGCCTAATGACTTGCTCATTTTTTTGCCGTCAATAGTAAAAAAACCATGAATGAAAAGTTTTTTCGGCAAAGGCAAATTCAAAGCCATAAGGATAACTGGCCAAATAGTTGCGTGGACGCGCAAAATATCTTTTGACATTAAATGAATATCGGTTGGCCATCGTTTTGGAATATTTTTCAAATTTCCGTCCCAACCAAGCCCGGTCAGATAATTTAAAAAAGCGTCCACCCAAACATAAGCAGTATGATTTTTATCAAAAGGGAGCGGAATGCCCCACTTTATTTTTTTTCTTGAAATCGCCAGATCGCGCAAATTTTCTTTTTTCAAAAAACTTAAAATCTCATTCTTGCGCTCTGCCGGCTCTATTTTAAATTCATCGCTTTCAATTTTTTTCAATAAGTCCTTTTGAAATTTGGAAAGTTTAAAAAAATAACATTCTTCAGTTAAAAATTCCGGCTCTTTCTGATGATCAGGGCATTTGCCATCAACTAAATCGCTTTCAGTTTTAAATTGCTCACAGCCAACACAGTAAAGCCCTTTGTATTCGCCTTTGTAAATATATTTTTTTTCATAAAGCGCCTGTAAAACTTTCTGAACTGCGGCAATATGTTTTTTGTCGGTTGTCCGAATAAAATTATTATAGGAAATATTCAAGCAATCCCATGTCATTTGAAACTCAGCGGCGATTTCATCGCAGAATTCTTTCGGACTTTTATTTTCCTTTTCCGCCGCCTGGACAATTTTCGCGCCGTGTTCGTCAGTTCCTGTCAGAAAAAAAACATCCTTGCCCTGAATGCGATGAAAGCGCGCCAAAACATCAGCGGCAACCGTTGTATAAGCGCTGCCAATATGCGGTTTTGCGTTAGCGTAATAAACCGGCGTGGTAATATAGAATTTCTTTTGCTTTGATTTCATATTTTTACATCAACTACCAAAGAATGCGTATGATTTTGGGGAAAAATTTCTTTTATTTTTTCATCGCCGTATTCCCTTTTAATAATTTCCCTTAACTCAAATTCATATTCTGATCCGACAAAAGAGGAAATACTTTTATGCTCTTCAATCACAAAAAATTTCTCAACTAAAATATTAATCGTTTTCCAGCTGTATCCCGCCAGCGGCTGGACATAATGAACATCAAATTTGTCTTCAAAACTTCTGATTTCTGAAATGGAAAGAACCGGAACTTTATCATCTCTTCTGACTCCATCAGAAATTATTTTTGAATTTTTCGCAACTTCCTCTAATGTTTTTTGATGAATATATTTTATTCCATTATTTGGAAAACCGTCTTTTACTGTCTGATCGGCGGCCTGCTTTAAAATTTCTTCATCCAATTTTAAAATTTTAAAAGGAAAATTTAATTTTTTGGCGACCTCTTCCGCTTTTTCCCAATTTGAAAGAAGCCCGAAGCTTGTTGTTATCAGCTCAACATCAAAAAAATCCGACAACATTTTTGCCGTTAAACAAGAATCTTTTCCTCCGCTAAATAAAACAGACGCTTTCATATTTTTATTATACCACTTTGACTTGACAAAATCCAGTTATTGTGCTATTTTAACATATTGTGAAAAAAATATGAAAATCGCAATGATTGGACAAAAAGGAATACCAGCTTCTTATGGCGGCGTGGAACGCCACACAGAAGAATTGGCCGTAAGATTAGCCGAAAAAGGACATCGGGTTTTTGTTTATGCCCGCAATTATTATGTTCCTAAAGAAATTTCTGAATTTAAAAAGATTAAAATTATCAAAATTTCGACTATTCAGTCAAAAAATTTAGACGCTATTTGCCATAGTTTTTTATCTTCTTTGGATGTTTTAAGGCGCGATATTGGCATCATCCATTATCAGGGAATCGGCCCGTCTTCTCTTCTTTTGATTCCTAAAATTTTAAAGCGAAAAGCGAAAATTGTGGTGACTTTTCACACTCGGGATTATCTTAATCCAAAATGGGGATGGTTTGCCAAATTTTATTTGAAGTTAAGCGAAAAAATAATGATCCGTTTTGCCGACCAGATTATTGTTGTTTCCGAAAATTTGAAAGATTATTGCCAGACAAAATATCAAAAAAAGGTTTGTTATATCCCGAATGGAATTTCCCTGCCTATTGAAAATTCTTCTGAAAAAACAGCTGATAATTTTTCTCTTGAAAAAGATAATTATATTTTAACCGTCAGTCGATTGGTTGAGCAAAAAGGAATTCATTTTTTGATTGAGGCGTATAATTCAATTTGCCAGAAAAAAATATTGGAAAAAATTCCGCCATTGGTTATTGTCGGTGGCGCGGTTTATACTAATAATTATTTTAAAAAATTAAAAAAAACAGCCGGTGATAATCCGAAAATTATTTTTTTGGGTTTTCAACAGGGCAAAGAACTTCAGGGATTATTTTCCAATTGCCTTTTCTTTGTTAATCCTTCGGTTCTTGAAGGACTATCAATCGCTTTGCTTGAAGCGATGAGTTATGGCAAATGCGTTTTAGTCAGCGATATTCCGGAAAATTTAGAAGCGGTAAATAATGAAGCAGAAAAATATGGAACGGCTTTTGAAAATAAAAATGCCGCGGATTTGGCAAAAAAAATAGAATTTTTATTAAGCAATCCTGAATTGATAAAAGAAAAAGGCAAGCAAGCGCAGGATTATGTTTTGAAAAAATATAACTGGGACGAAATTACTTCAAAAACAATTGAAGTTTATAAGAATTAAATAAAATACTTTAAAGTTTTTTAGACAACCTTGTTTATTTAATTAAGTATATGCTCCGAAGCTATGCATAAGATTTCAATTTAATTCTATAAAGAAAATAGAATTTTAGAAATTTTAAAATTGGAATTAGAAAAGTGAAGGAGTATAATAAAAATAGTTCTATAGACTAGTCTATAGAACTATTTTTTTGTTGGAAAATTGGAAGGAAGAAAAATTTGTTTGTCTATTGGTTATTCATGTTCGACGATTTACTAAATTTTCTTGATGTGTTCTTATCATTTGTTCAGAATAATTATTCCAATTAAAATCTTCAAAAACATTTTTAATAAGTTCAAATCCAACTAATAATGGATTTAAAGATATCTCCTCTTTTTCAAAATCTTTTCTTGCAATAATTTTATCAATATGACAAATATATTCACTATTAAAACGAAATATTCTATTGCTAAATAATGCTTCTAATTCTCTACCTTCAGTTTTATTTATTTCAATTGTTAGCACGCCACCTTTAATGTCTATATTTTCAATTATATTTTTAATGAATAATACTATTTCTGTAAATCTATATATTACACTTAAAAAATCTAAATATTTACCAACTTCTATTTTTACTCCATTTATGTTACCAATAGTATCTTCATATAAAGCAAACTTTGCTAAAAACTGACCACTTTGATAAAAACGAAAAACCTCATAAAATTTTTCTTGAGCAGTATAAAATTCTATAGCATTACCAATAGAATAAGGTCTTTTAGTTTCATCTGAGTCTTGTATCGGTATATGAGGAAAATTCCAACCGCGAAGACTAACTTGTGATGTTCTTAATATTTCATTTAAATTTTTTTTAGGAATTAAATTTCCATTATAAATATTAGGCTCAAAAATAACTTTTATATTACCTATACTATCAATTGTTTTTTTTACTTCTTTTATATCCATAAAAATATATTAAAAATTTTCTCTTTCTTTTTTAAAAAATGATTTATTTTTTGTTGATTTTTCTGTGTCATGTTTCCATCCTCTATTATGTAAATTTATTATTTGCTTATCAATAGCTCTTTCTAAAAAATCTTGAATATCTATTGGGTTTGTTAATTTAACGGACGATGGCTTGTCTTTAAGTGTCCTAATATAAATTGCACCCTCTTCAAGAATTCTATGATTATCTTCTCCACTTTTTTTATAATCTCCATTTTTTCTACAAATCAGTGGATTTAAAATAAATTCTGTTACAGCTATCAATACTATGTTTTTTTCCTCCTTTTTTACTTCATATTTTCCAATACCAATTTCGTAGTTAACTGGTGAGCTTGAAAAAGATTCAATTTTTGATTTTAAATCTTCTAATTTTGATTTAAAGATAATGAGATGTTTTTCTTCTATTCCATTAAAACTAAAAGTTTTATTTGTGTCTTCTTTAATACCAATAACAACATAACCGCCACTTCTTGTGTTTGACATAGCTAAAATCGCACGTATTAATCTCTCTCTTGCCCATACATTTTCTACAAAATCAAAACTTGCTTTAAATTCAAGGTTTAAATTTTCAGAATTCCCTTCAAGTATTTGTTTAATGGAATTTTTGTTTATTTCTTTCATATTTAATTTATTTTATTATAAATACTCTTTCAACGAGAACGAATTTGTAACCTGTTTCTTTTTATTTTGAAATATCATAAATATTATTTGCTTGAGAAACGTTAAAAACTATTTACGAAATAGTTTCTGCAAAAAAAATCATCCTCTTTCATTAAATAATAACCGTCATTTTTTCATACAGCATTGGCAAGCAATCCTGTCTCATGCGAAATTTAGTTCCATGATTATGACCTGTGCGAGCATCAAAATCCACGAGTATTTTTCCTTCTTCCAATGCTTCTAAAAATCCATCAAAGCTAAATTTTTGCAACATCATTACTTTTGTGTAATGATAAAATTCTTTTTTACGCCTAACTTCTACTTCAGCTTGCACATAAAAAGTATTGAGCAACTTTGTTCCAGCTTTATGTTCCAAATCGTTAAAACCCCAATAAGGTTGTGGACTAAGTTCGCCAAGTCCAATATTCTTTTTTACAAATTTCAGCCAGTCCTTATGTTTTAAATTAACGCTTTTTGAATCAAATGAAATTAAAATTTTCTTTTCCTTGCGATTAACCACAACTTTAAATCCGCGATCACTTCTTGAATTGCCATGGATTGTCTGGCGAAAACTCATTTCTCCTTTTGGGTATTTCTTACCGTCTTCTTGGTGAGCCCAGCCGTATAAAGGAAGTAAAATTTGTGGAACGAAACGAACTGCACGTGGTGACGGCTCCATATGAAAAAGGGTTGTAAGAGATGTTGAATTTAAACGTTGCGCTTTTAATTCCCATTCGGCGGCGTTTGGAATTGGCAAATTATTTTCTTCAATACCGAGTAAATCTTCTAATGTATTGCCAATTCCGCCATGATTGCCTTTTCGCGCGTTTGGAATAAATCCCATGGCAGAAATTTTTTTAAGTTTAGCTATTAAAGCCGGTTTTGTATAAATAGTTGGTTTTACCATATTTAAAATAGTTTAATTTGTGCTTGATGAATTTTGATTCTTTTTTCTGCTGATTTACAATATTTCGGTGAGATGTCAATTCCAATATAATTCCTTTTAAAATTTATTGCCGAGATTGCCGTTGTCCCAGAACCCATAAACGGGTCTAAAATAACTTTGGCATTTGTTGCAGAAATAATCCTGTCAATTAAATTTACTGGAAAAGGAGCAGGATGTCCATTTTTCATTTCCTGCGGTATTTCCCAAATATCGCCATAAGCGTTTGCTTTTTTAGCAAGTTTGAATTTCGGTTTAGCAATAAGGTAGATAACTTCGTAAGTCGGCAAAAAATAACCAGCGTTAAAATTTAGTCCGCCAGCGCGTTTCCAAATAATAATTTGCCGGACCGGAAAACTATTAATAATATCTTGGCGATCTTGCAATAAGCCGCCTTGAACGCGCCATTTATGATTATAAAAAATCGCTCCCTCATCCGGTATCAGTCGCATCATTTCAGTTAAGCAATCTCTTTGCCATTTCACATACTCATTATGTGGCATATTGTCGTTGTAATGCGAATAACCTTTTTGTAAAGCAGCGTTTGCCCATTTACCACCTCGTCCGTCTTTCATTCCGTTACCAGTAGAATTTTTAAGATTATATGGCGGTGATGTAACGACCAAGTCAACCGAGCCGTCCGGTATTTTTTTCATTGCGTCAATTGCGTCCTCACAAATGATTTTGTTTATAAATTTAGCGATATCTTTCATAGATTAATTATAGCGTAAATATATATTTTAACAAATAGCTTTCGCAGTTTTGTTATTTAGAACGAGACAAATTCCGCGATTATTTCAAATAATAAATTCCATTAATTTTTAGAAGCATAATGAAGCATAATTTCGATCTTTACAATTTTTGTTCCAATCTTTTCTTGAATTCTTAGAGATCTTGTTATGTGAAAAAGTCATTTTTGGACTTTCTATTTATTTTCTAATATGTTATAATTATTATAGCATGTGGATAAATAGAGTCAAGAGGATTAAATTTAATTTTAACTATTATGCTTACAAAAAAACAAAAACAGGTTTTGGATTTTATAAGGATATACGGAAGCAAAAAAAAATATGCTCCCTCTCTTGATGAGATAAGAAAGCATTTTAAACTTGCCTCTGTTTCTACCGCTCATTATTATGTTAAAAAACTTCAAGAAGTCGGACGCTTAAAAAAAGAATATAATCAACCCCGATCAATTTCTCTAACCAAGGAAAAAGAAACAGTTGAAGTTCCTATTGTCGGAGCAATTGCCGCCGGACAACCGATAGAAGCAATAGAAGTTTCCGATGAGACCATTGCGGTAACCAAAAATGAAATTGGCAAATCCGGCAATCATTATGCTTTGCGCGTTCAGGGGAACAGCATGATTGATGAAGGAATTTTTGACGGCGATATTGTTGTAATTAAACAACAGCCGACAGCTGATAATGGACAAACAATAGTAGCTATTATTAATAACAACGAAGCAACATTAAAAAAAATCTATCGCGAAAAAGACAGATTTAGATTACAGCCCGCCAACCCGTCTCTTTTTCCAATCTATACAAAAGAATTAGAAGTAAGAGGAATTGTCGTAAAAATTATTAGAAATTTTGAAAGACAAATTGAAAGGGAAAAAGCGTCAGACCGTAAATTACAGAGAAGAATTGATTATTCGTGGGATTTTAACGGCGCCAAAACAAAACCATACACTCACGGCCTGCATACTTATCCGGCGATGTTTATTCCTCAAGTAGCGCGAAGATTGCTTTTAACATATAGTCAAAAAGGAGACACTATTTGTGATATTTTCTGCGGATCAGGAACCGCTTTAATTGAAAGCAAATTATTAAATCGCAATTCTTATGGAATTGATTTGAATCCGTTGGCAATATTTTTAGCAAAAGTTAAGACAACGCCGATAAATCCGCAATTACTTTCAAAAGAATATATTAAACTTTTAACGAGAATTAATAAAATTAAAAATGTTGAAACAGAAAAACCTCAATTTAAAAATCTTGATTTTTGGTTCAAAGATAAAGTAATCATAGAATTGGCTAAAATTAAAAAAGCGATCAAAGAAATTAAAAATAAAAATATTCAAAATTTCTTTTTAGTTGCTTTTAGTGAAACTGTTCGAAAATCATCTAATACAAAAAACGGAGAGTTCAAATTAGTAAGAATTAAAAAAGAAAAATTAGAAAAATATAATCCAAATGTATTAGAAATTTTTAAGCGGAAGGCGGAAGCAAACATAAAAGGAATGGAGGAATTTTACCAAAATGCTGATAAAAAATCTTGGACTAAAATTATACTTGGAGATTCTTCAAAAAATAATGGCATTAAAGAAAACTCAATAGATTATATTATTACTTCGCCTCCTTATGGAGACAGCAGGACAACCGTTGCCTACGGACAATTTTCCCGCCTTTCCGCGCAATGGATAGATATTTTTGATAATCCGGATAATGCCTCTGGAGTAGATAATAAATTGCTTGGCGGCAAAGCAACAAAAGATTTAATTCATTCTCTTTCTTCAAATTATCTTTTAGAATCGCTAAAAAAAATTGCCAGAAAAGACGAAAAGAGAGCAAAAGATGTTTTAAGCTTTTACCTTGGACTTAATAGCTGTTTAGCGCGCGCATATAAGATGCTTAAACCTAAAAAATATTTCTGTGTTGTTATAGGCAATCGCCTTGTAAAACAAGTAAGGATACCGACTGACTTTATCATTGCTGAATTAGCTCAAAAAATAGGATTTACTTGCGAAGATATATTTGTTAGGAATATTCCAGGCAAAAGAATGCCAATTAAAAATTCACCAACAAATATCGCTGGTGAATCAGAAGAAACAATGACAAAAGAAAGTATAGTAATACTTAGAAAGAATTAAATCAATTTTATTCTTTTGGAGAAACAATTATCAAGCTTTTTAATTTTTACTCGAAAACCAGTGCCGTGGTTTCGGACAGAGCCATTGGGATGATAATACATTCTAAAATCAATAACGATATCATCGGCTCTGATTCTCTTTTTAAATAATTCAAAGTCAAAATCTTCTAAAAGATAAGCTTCATTAAAATGGAAATGTTCAATCTCTTTAATTATTTTAGTATCTGCTAAAACATAAACAAGCGCTGGCAATTTTTTATTAAACTTATTTTTAACTAACTCCACATCCCAGAATATATTAATCCTCTTGCCTTTCCCCTTTACTCTAATTTTATTTTTTTCAACTGATAGTTTTAAATTTTGATTATTGTATTTTTTACAAGAAAGGGTACTATGTAATTCTTTGGATCTTTGATTATCCCTTCTTGAATATCCAAAATTATCAAGCAACAATCTATCACGATCCCCGCCATTTGGAAGCGGTTCAAGCGTAAATAATGTCATCATTGATTTAGCGTTTTTACGATATGATTTTAATTCTGCAACTTCTCCTATATCCGGCAAGGGGATATTATTTTCTTTGATTCCTAATAAGTCCTCCAAAGTTTTGCCGATGCCAGTATCGCCACGACGATGAGTTTTAACAAAACCCTGCTTTTTTATTTCTTGAAGTTTCTTTTGAAATGTTTTTAGATTCATATTATTTTACAAAATAATCAAGAGGTTTCTTATAAATATCAGCCAATTCCTTTAATTCAGCAGATTTAACGGGGTGGACCTAATGAGAATCGAACTCATATTTCCGCAATGCGAATGCGGTATTTTACCATTAAATTATAGGCCCTTTTGAAAAACCAAAATTTAAAATTAATGCGATTTATGGTATAATGATATCAGAAAAAGGCCGAAATGGCGAAATTGGCAGACGCGCTAGCTTTAGGAGCTAGTCTCCTTTTGGAGGTGAGGGTTCGAGTCCCTCTTTCGGCACTAAATCGTTATTTTAATTATACTCAAAATTCCAAAAAAAACAAGAGGGATTCGCTCTCGCCACAAAAGCGAAAATGGGTTCCCTACAAAAAAATTATGAAACATATTAAACCTTTGCTTTTAGTCATTCTTGATGGCTGGGGAATAAGCGCGAAAAAAAAAGGAAACGCGATCGCTCAGGCAAAAACTCCAACAATTGAAAAATTAAATCATTCTTATCCGCATTTTTATTTAAAAGCTTCGGGAATCGCTGTCGGGCTTCCATGGAAAGAACCGGGTAATTCAGAAGTCGGGCATTTGAATTTGGGCGCCGGAAAAATTATTTACCAAAATTTGCCAAGAATTGATTTGGCGATTAAAAATAAATCCTTTTTCAAAAACAAAGCTCTGCTCAGCGCGATGGATTTTGCCAAGAAAAATAATTCCTGCCTTCATTTAATGGGTTTGGTTAGTTCTGGCGGCGTGCACAGTGACATTGAGCATCTTTACGCTCTTTTGAAAATGGCAAAAGAAAATAAAGTTAAAAATTTATTCATTCATATTTTTACTGACGGAAGAGATACTTCGCCAAAAGGCGGAATTAATTTTATTAAAGATTTGGAGAAAAAAATAAATAACTTCGGCGTTGGAAAAATTGCAACTGTCGTCGGCCGTTATTGGGCAATGGACAGAAATAAAAATTGGGACAGGACAGAAAAAACATATCGATGCTTGACTGAAGGAATCGGCAAAAAATATAACGATCCGATTAAAGCGATTGAAGAATCGTACAAAAAAAATATCACTGATGAATTTATTGAACCGATTGTGATTACTGGCAATAATGACAATCCAGTTGGAAAAATTCAGAATAATGATGCGGTTATATTTTTTAATTTTCGCAATGATCGCGCCCGGCAATTAACCCAAGCGTTTGTCTTGGAAAATTTTAAAGGTTTTAAGCGAAATAAATTTTTAAAAAATCTATGTTTCACTACAATGACGGAATACAAAAAAAACTTGCCGGTTCAGGTCGCTCTTTCTCCGCAAAAAATAGATTGCCCTCTTGCCTGTGTTTTGAGCAAAGAAAATAAAAAACAGCTTCATATCGCTGAAACTGAAAAATACGCCCATGTCACTTATTTTTTCAACGGCGGACGCGAAAATCCTTTTGATGGCGAAGATCGCATTCTTATTCCTTCACCGTCTGTTTCAAATTACGAGGAAACACCTGGAATGAGCGCTCACGAAATAACCGAGAAGTTAATTGAAGAAATTAAAAAAGATAAATATGATTTTATTATCGTTAATTACGCCAACCCAGATATGATCGGACATACTGGAAATTTTAAAGCGGCCATCCAAGCGGTTGAAATTGTTGACCGATGCCTTGGACGATTAGTTGATACGGTTTTGGAAAATAACGGCGGACTGATTATCACCGCTGACCACGGAAACGCGGAAGAAATGATTAATCCGCAGACCGGTGAAATTATGACCGAGCACACGAAAAATCCAGTTCCGATTTGGTATGTAAATAATGAGAATTCTCCAAGAGTTCAACTCTTGGAGCTCCAAGAGTTGAACTCTCGTAATTCTGAAAAAACTTCTAAAATTCCAATTATTGGAATTTTATCTGATATTGCGCCGACAATTTTAGAAATAATGAAAATAAAAAAACCAGCTGAAATGACCGGAAAAAGTTTGCTTAAAAATTTCAGAAAAAAAGAAAAAAAAGTTTTGCCGGACTCGGCAAAAAATAACAAACCCAAATCTATTTTATACCGCAAAATTTTCTAATAATTTTATTTCTTCCCATATCTTTTGATGAATTGTTTCAGGCGGCAATAATCTTTCATTTTCAAAACACTCAATCACTTTAAAATCTTTTGGAAATTCTTTCGCCGCCTCCAAATAAGAATTAAGAGCATCCTGTAAATGATTCAAATCTTTTTCATGGATGTCTCTTTTTTTATTTCCTAAATACGCTTTTCTTTTTTTCTTTTTTTCTTTATCTGTTATTTTCGGAGATAATTTTCGCGATGATTCCGGGGAAGTTTTTAAAATAAAAGTTATATCTGGTTTTGGAATTTTAAAAATATCATACTCAAGATTATACAGCCATTTCAAATATTTTTTTCGTTCTCTTTTATTTTTAATCTTTCCGCCTTGATGTCCGATATTTGAAGCAATATATCTGTCTGAAACAACAATCTTTTTTTCGTTGAGCCATTTTTTTATTTTAAACGAAGCGTCATATCTGTCGCAAGCGTAAAAAATTGAAGCTCTGTAAGGACCGATTTTTTCAGGAGTTCCGTATTTTCCATTTAAATATTCTTCCACAGGACCGGCGGATTTTGTTCCATATTGGGGAAAATCTATCGTCTTTGTATTAAATCCTTCTCTTTTCAAACGATGAATTAAAAGCTTTGTCTGGGTAGCTTTGCCTGAACCGTCAATTCCTTCAATAACAATAAACCCCGCACATAATTTTTTTATGTGCTGGGTGAATTTTCCTTTGTGTAAATTTTTATACATAATAATTTTAAAAACAATATTTCATTTTCTGAAATTTTCTTCTAAACCGAATAACTTTTTTTTCAACTTCCTTAACATCTTTTCCGTCTATTACAATTTCTTTCATAAACCCGGCGATAATTTTCATTTCTTTTTCTTTCATTCCAAATCTGGTCATTTCCTGAACTCCAATCCGCAGGCCTTTTGGATTTTGTGGATCTATTTTATCTTCTGGAATAATATTTTTATTTAAAATAATATTTGCGTTTTCTAATTTTGTAGCGATTAAATTTCCGCCGCCGAATTTTTCCACATTAAGCAAAACCTGATGGCTTTTGGTAAATCCTTTTTCTTTTTCCAAAACATCAAAACCGAATTTATCAAGCTGCTTGGCTAACGCTTGAGCGTTTTTTATAATCTGAGAAACATATTGCTTTCCGAATTTTTTCATTTCCATTAAGGCAAAATAAAGCGCCGGCAAACGATGCAGATGATGATTGGATAAAACTCCCGGAAAAACTTTTGCTTGAATTTTCTTTTGCAAATCTTTTTCAATATTTCCCAGAATTATTCCGCCTTGCGGGCCGGGAAAAGTTTTGTGAGTGGAAGAAGTAATAATGTCAACTCCTTCTTTCAAGGGATTTTGAAAAAAACCGGCGGTGATTAAGCCAAAAACATGCGCCGCGTCATAAATAATTTTCGTGTTTGTTTTTTGGCAGATTTTTTTCAATTCTTTTATCGGCTGTGGAAATAAAATCACCGACCCGCCAAGAACAATAAATTTTGGTTTTATTTTCAAAATTTGCTTTTTTGATTTTTCTAAATCAATTGATGAATTTTTAAATTCAATATGAAAAACTTTTAATCCCAAAATTCCCGCGGCTCCCGGTTCTTCGTGGGAAACATGAGAACCGCCATCAATTCCCAAGGTTAAAATTTTATCGCCTTTTTTTGTTAAGGCGGAAAAAACCGCCATATTTGCCAAAGTTCCAGAAATCGGGCGAAGATCAACAAAGTTCGCTTTAAAATGTTTTTTAAAAACATCCTCTGTTAAACTTTCTATTTGGTCAATATATTTCAAACCCTGATAATATCTTTTAAAAGGCAGGCCTTCGGCATAGCGGTGCATCAAATCAGAAACATAAAGTTTTTCGCAAAAATCAGACATTACATTTTCCGAAGCAATTAAATTTATACAATTTTTCCGCCAGTCATTATGTTTTTTTAACAAAGATAAAATTTTTTGCATAAAGTTTAAAACAATTAAAAATTTTTAATTAAAGTCCTTATTTTTATTTTTTAATCTTTTACAAGTTTAAAAACAACAAAGTGCGGATGATTAATTTCAGAATTAGGAGTTTTTATATTTTCTTTCGGCGATTTTAATTCTAATAATTTTTCAATTTTCAGATTTGTATTTACAATTGAATTAACATAATCTTCAAAAATCCTATAATAATTAAATCTTCTATTTCCTTTCCATATTTCAAATTTTTTTCCTCTAACAAAATAATTCATTTTATTGTATTTAACCATTTTTCTAACAGGATGTGGAACAACAATTAAAACAAACCCTGTTTTTTTTAATATTCGATTGAATTCTTTTAAAACAGAATCAATATCTTTTTTATACATCACAGAAAGAATTGAAATAATAATATCAAATTGATTATTTTTAAAACTCGTTTTCTCAAAATCCATAACTAAAAATTTAGCATTCAGACCATTACAATTTTCATTTGATAGCTTAATACAATTCTCACTAATATCTATACCAGTAACTTTTGCCCCTTTTTTAATTGCTGAAATACATTCCTTGCCATCGCCACAACCAATAAAAAGAACTTTTTTATTTTTAACATCTCCGAGAAGAAAATCAAGCTTTTTTCTTAGACTTTGCATAACTTTATATTCTGTTTGCTTTTCAAAATATTTTCTAAATTGAGCATTATATAATTTTTTTGCAAGTTGAGAATCTTTGTTCATATTATTAAAATAATTTTTTATTTTCCGCTAAGATTTAAATTAATTAAAATGAAAAATTTATAATTTTGACAAATAATCTCGCCAGACAATCGGCGCCCAGCCGTTTGTATTTTTTAAATATTCAATTAATTTCTCCCGCTCAATTAAACTGCCTTCTATTTTATCTTTTTCTTTTACAAAAATTTCAGGATTGTTTCCTTTAAAATGATAAATCAATCCCAAATGAACCGCCTCAACCGGCCTTGATTCGTCGTTTAAAATTCCCACTAATTTTTTTTCAATAAGTTTCCCCTGATAATCAATTTCCTCATTCCATTCGCGTATTGTTCCGATTTCCAAAATATCTTCACCCTCTTTAAGATCAACTGAATTAATATGCCCGCCGATTCCCAATATCCAATCGTTTTTTAATCTTTGCTCTCCGGCTTTTTCCAAATAGCGGTAAAGAAAATATTTATTTTCAAAACTGAAAACAATATAGGAAACAATTTGCTGCCAGGACGGATCGTCTTCAACTTCTCCGCGAGGCATAAACTGATAATTATTTCGAACCAAATCCAAAAGATAGTTTAAATTATTTTTTTTAAGCCCGTGCCAATGCTCATCCTGAAAAATAATATCTTTTTTTACAACTAAAACTTTTTCATTTGGATTCATAAATTTTTTATTACAAAAGTTTCATAGGGCTCTTCTAATACTTCAAGCAATTCTTCCAAACTCTCTTTCCAATTTCCTCCTGCTTGAGAAAATGCTTTGCAGATATTATTTTTTGTCTTAAAAGTTTGCGGCTCTTTGCACTGTCCTTCTCTCCAGCATCTCGGGCCAATTTTTTTTATCAATTCTTTATATTTAGCTAATTCCCTTGTTATCGGAATTCCTACCGCGTTTCTTATTTCCCACTGAGCAACACCTTCGCTTCTCGCTTTAGACATTTCAATAATTTGAAAACCTTTTCCATAAATCATTGATTTCGCTCTTTGGCCCAATAAAAGAAAATAAGCAAAATTTGGATCTTGTCTTTTTATAAATTCTATTTGTTTTTTACAAGCCAAATCAGCTATCTTTTTATAATCTTTTTTTATCTCTTCCGGAAAAGAAGGAGGAATAACAAATATTCCGCTTTTAGCAATTTCTTCTAATGGTTCTATGTCGCAAAGAATTTGCCTCTGCCTAACTAATTGGCCATACATAGCCAAACTGCCTTTTACCGCCATATCCATAGAAAGAGAATGATTTTTTTCTCTATAATCGAGAAAAATTTCATCCTTAATTTTTTCTTTTCCCCAAAATTTCCATTTTGAAGGCAATTCTTCATAAGGCAGATCTAATTTAAATTTTTCATTAATCAGTGTTTCAATTTTTTCACCGATTTCTTTTAATTCCGGTAACGGAGTATTCTTTAAAGAACTTGCCAATTTTCCTAAATGCCGAGGCGGAGCTGAAAATATCATTCTTGTTAATGTTCCTTCTGGCAAAATGTATCTTGCGTCTTGCGCTGGCACGCCAGAATTAACAGCTTTTTCGTATATTTCAAACGCCGCTTTTCCTAAATCGCCGGCTGCTTCATTATATCTATTCGGTTTTATCACTCTGAATGACGCTTCAATGCCGGCGCCAAACACTAAATTATTAGCGTTCACATTTCGCCAAAAATAAACCGCGGACAGACGCGACATATCTTCTAAAATTATAGCGCAGGAAAGAAAATCACCAAGAATTAAATGCTCGTTTTTTTTCATAATCATATTAACCAATTCTCTGGATTTTTTCTTATCCGCTTTGCATTCTTCGTAGATATCTTTTATGTTTCCGTTTTCAAACGGCGCCTGTGAAATTTTTACTCCCACTGCCGCAAGAATAGCCGGTTCGTCTTCTATGAAATTAACTTTTACCATCTTTATATTTTTTGAATAATTAATAATGCCTGATTTTATGTTACCATATTTTTTAAAATAAAAAAAGAGCTTCTATGTTTTAGCATAGAAATTGACTTTTTGGCTTAAAAAAGATAATCTTAATTTAGAGATCATTAGTTTTATATCTAAAATTTTATGGTTATTCCCCACTCTTTTTTAAAAATATTAGCTTTAATTATTTTAACCGCTGTTTGCGGCGCTGCCATTGTCATTTCTTGGCAATTTTTTTTAATCGCTTTTTTAGCGCTGATATTTCTGATAATAATTTTATTTTGGCCGGAAAAAGCTTTTTATTTTCTAATTTTTTACATTCCTTTTCAAATCGCCTTAAACCCGATTGAAGGAATTGATTTAGCTTCAATCAGAATTTTAATTATTTTATTATTTTTCGCCTGGCTTTTATTTTCTTTGTCTCAAAAAAAAATTTTTATCCCTAATACAACTCAAACTTGGCTTATCTCAATTTTTCTTTTTATAGTTTTTTTGTCGTTTTGCTGGGCGCCGGAACAAGAAAGGGCTTTAAGAAAAACTTTGTTTTTATTTAACATTATTCCTCTATATTTTATCAGCGCTTCAATGATAAAAAGTAAAATTCAAATAAATAAAATTATTTCTATTTCTATTTTTGCCGCTTTATTTACCGGAATTATCGGACTGATTCAATTTGGTTCCCAATTTATTATTGGACAGGAAAAAATAGCGAATTTTTGGGCGGAAATAATTTCCCCGATTTTTTACGGAAAAAGTTTCGGCGCTCAAATAATTTCTTTGCCAAGCTGGTTTGTCAATATTGGCGGTGAAACATACTTGCGAGCTTTTGGATTTTTTCCAGACCCGCATATGTTTTCATTTTATTTAGGATTAATTATTCCATTGGTTTTGTGTTTTTTGATTTTTAACAGAAGAAATAAAAAAAGAATTTTTCTCTTTACAATCTTAACCATTCTAATCTCATCCGTTTTCCTCTCTTTTTCCCGCGGCGGTTATTTGGGAATGTTTGTTGGATTATTCAGCGTGATAATTTTGTCATGGAAATTTTTAATTCCAAAAATGAAAATAATTATTTTTTTAATAATTCTTGCCGGGATTGTTTCAGTTTTTATTCCCCAAAATCCAATTGCCAGCAGAATTAATTCAATCATAAATTTAGAAGAGGGTTCAAATGTTGGCCGCTTGATTATTTGGCAGCAAGCCGCAGATGTTTTTCAAGAACATCCGATTTCCGGCGTTGGCATCGGCAATTATTCTTTTTATTTATTTCCCGAGGAAAAATACAGAACTCCGATTTACGCGCACAATACTTATCTGGATATCGCTTCTGAAATGGGAATTTTCGCTTTGATTGCCTGGATTGGAATTTTTCTTTCGTGCTTCTGGCAATTATTTAAAATAATTAAAAAAACCGCGGATAAAAATCTACGGATTATCTCAATCGGCTTATTCGGAGGATTAATTTGGTTTTCCGTCCATTGTTTTTTTGAAACCCCGATTTATTCCCCACAAGTTCTGGCAATGCTGATGATTATTTTCGGAATGGTTGTCGGTGTTAGAAAAAATTATAAAGAAGAGAAATTAGATTTAATAAATTAAAAATATACAAGTTGACAATATAATTATAAAATGCCATTATTTTAATGTAGAACCATAATTTTTCATTTTGATTTTTAAATTTTTAATTTTTATGAGCGGTCATTCAAAATGGAGCAAAGTTAAACATCAGAAAGCGGTTACTGATGTTCAAAAAGGAAAAATCTTTTCTAAGATGGCAAAAATAATTACTGTAAACGCAAGAGACGGAGGAGATCCAGAAACAAATTCCGGATTGCGAATAGCAATTGAAAAAGCGCGGTCAGTGAATATGCCCAGAGATAATATTGAGCGGGCGATTAAAAAAGGAACCGGCGAATTAAGCGGAGAAAAAATTGAGGAAATTTTTTACGAGGCCTACGGACCGAGCGGAATTGCTTTGATTATTAAAACGATTACCGACAACAAAAACCGGACTATTTCTGAAATTAAAAATATTTTAGGAAAACATTCGGGCCGTCTTGGAGAGACCGGAAGCGTTAAATGGATGTTTGAAGAACGCGGTATTTTAGAATTGAAAATTTCCGAAAAAGATAATTTAGATGATTTAGAAATGGAAATTATTGACGCCGGCGCTGAAGATATTAAAAAACGGGACAGTATTTTAGAAGTTCAGACAAAGCCGACAGAATTAAATAATGTCAAAAATAATTTAGAAACAAAAGGAATAAAGGTTGATTCATTCAGTTTGGAATGGGCGCCGAAAAATCCGGTTGAAGTAAAAGACGAAAAAAGCAAAGCGCAAATTGAAAAACTTTTTGAAGCGTTGGATGAACAAGACGATATTCAGGAAATTTATTCTAATATGTCGTAGGCATCCAATGCCTCTGGTAAAATTTATAATTTATAAAAAAATATTATGTTATTAAACAAAAATCAAAAAATCAAACAAAAAGATGAATTGGAAAATGAAACGGCTGTTTCAGAACTTCGTCGGGATTTAGTTTCCGGAACTTGGGTAGTTATCGCCACTGGCCGGGCTAAAAGACCTGATGATTTTAAAAAAGAAAAGAGGGAGAAAATCAAAGAAAGTCCGCGAAAATGCCCCTTTTGTAATTTAGCTTCACCCGAAGAAATCGGTGATACTTTAATTTATAAAAAATCAAATGGCGACTGGAGTTTAAGAGTTATTCCAAATAAATTCCCCGCTTTTGTCCATTCTGACGATTTGAACGAAAGAGAAGAAGGCCCGTATAATTTAATGGACGGAATCGGTTTTCACGAAGTTATTATTACCCGCGATCATTATCGCCAGATAGCACAATTTAATATTCAGGAAACAGCTGAAATTATTGACGCTTATCAGGAAAGATATCTTGCTCTGATGAATAAAAAATTTATTAATTATATTTCTATTTTCCACAATCATGGAAAAGAATCAGGCGCTTCTGTTGTCCATCCGCATTCGCAGTTAATCGCTATGCCAGTGATTGATCCGGACATTGCCAGAAGTTTGCTCGGTTCGGCGAATTATTATCAGTCAAACCGCCAGTGCGTCCATTGTGAAATGATTGGTTGGGAAATGGAAGAAAAAAAACGAATTATTTTTGAAAATAAAGATTTTGTTGTTTTTTGCCCGTTTGTTCCGCGATGCGCTTTTGAAACAAGAATTTATCCAAAAAAACATAAGTCCTATTTTGAAAGAATTAACAATGAAGAAAAAATGAATCTTGCCGAAGCTTTGCAGATTGCTTTAGCAAAAATTTACAATGGCTTAAATGATCCGTCTTACAACTTTTTTATTCATACAGCTCCATGCGACGGGCAATCTTACGGCCATTATCACTGGCACTTGGAAATTCTGCCAAAAACTTCAATCTGGGCCGGTTTTGAATTAGGCACTGGAATTGAAATTTCAACTATCAGGCCAGAAGACGCGGCGGAATATTTAAGAAGCGTAAAAATTTAGAAAAATAAAATGGATATTTCAAATTTTCAAAATTTTCCTCCGGAATTGGCAACTTTTTTAATTGCCGCTTCGCCAATTGTTGAATTAAGAGGAGCTATTCCGTTTGCTTTAACTATCTTTGAACTTTCTCCAACTACTGCTTATTTTGTGGCTGTTTTAGGAAATATTTTTTCAATGCTTTTAGCGTTAATTTTATTAGAGCCGCTGTCAAAATTTTTAATGAAACATTTTAAATTTTTTGATGTTTTTTTTACAAATCTTTTTGAAAAAACAAGAAAAAAACACAATTATCGTTTTGAAAAATGGGGAGCGTTAGCTTTGATAAGTTTTGTAGCGATTCCTTTGCCTTTTACCGGCGGCTGGACTGGCGCGGTAGCCGCTTTCGTTTTCGGCGTTCCATTCCGTAGAGCGGCGATTTTAATCAGCTTTGGAATAATGATCGCCGGACTTTTAGTTACCGGAATAAGTTTGGGAGCGATTAACGCAGTTTGAAAAAAATAAAACTATAACTCAAAAATAAAAACAATAATGTCAAAATTCAAAAACAAAAAAATAATTCTCCTGCTTGTTTTTTTTATTGCAATTTCTTTAATCGGCGTCGGCTTTAAACAGGGATGGTGGAAATCCTCGCAGTTTGAAGTTTTGAGCCAAAACATTTCAACAAAAATAGTCAGCAGTTCAGAAGACAATAAAAAAACAAAAGTTAATGAATTGCCAGCGGAAAATTCTCCAAAAAATCCGATTACCAGTTTGGCCTGCCAGCGGGCAAGCCAGCGGCCATTTGCGGTAATGATGGCTTCTGATGAAATCGCCCGTCCACTTTCTGGAATTAGCTCGGCAGATTTGGTTTTTGAAATGCCGGTTGTCAGCGGCGGCATTACCCGGCTGATGGCTTTTTATAATTGCGAACTTCCCGGAGAAATCGGCAGCATCAGAAGCGCCCGCCATGATTTTATTCCTTTAGCCCAAGGTTTTGGCGCGATTTTTGTACACTGGGGCGGTTCTCATTTTGCTTTGGATAAATTGAATAAAAAAATAATTGATAATATTGACGCCTTGAGAAATCCTTATTCCGCTTTTTATCGGCAAAAAGGAATTTCCAGCCCTCACAACGGATTCAGTTCGGGCAGCCGGTTGATCAACTCTTCTGATAAATTAGGTTATGATTTAAAAAATAATTTTGAAGGATATCCGCATCTTGAAACTCATAACTTAGAACTTGGAACTGAAAAAAAAGTTTTGAAAATCGGCTATCCTTATCCTTTTAATATTAAATACGAATATAATCCGGAAACAAATTCTTACAAGCGCTGGCGGGGCAATAAGCCGGAAATAGATAAAATAAATTCAAAGCAAGTAGAAGTTAAAAATGTAGTAGTGATGAAAGCCCGGTCCCGGCAAATTGAAGGGCAATATAATGATGTGGATATTGAAGGCGGAGGCGATTTGGAAGTTTATCAATTGGGAAAAATAATTAAAGGAAAATGGAAAAAAGATAAGGCAGATAAAAAAAGTAAACTTTATTTTTTAAACGAGCAAGGTGAAGAAATAAAATTTGTTCCAGGAAAAATTTGGGTGGAAATTGTTGAACCGTATCAAGTGGTGAAATACGAAAATGAAAATTAAATTTATGATTATCTTTTTATATGGCCAAGACAATTTTCGTTCACGGGAAAAACTCAATGAAATTATTGAGCGATTTAAAAAAGATGGTAAAAACGATCTTAGTTTAGAAATATTTGACGGAGAAAATCTTGAATTTAATTTTTTTAAAAACGCGCTGACAACGCTTTCTTTTTTTAGTTCTAAAAAATTAATTATTGTTAAAAATTTATTAGCCAAAGGATCAACAAAACTTTTAGAAGAATTTAGCGAATACAAATCTCAATTAGACAGCAAAGATACAGTTGTTGTTTTTTGGGAAGAAAAAGATCCTGATAAACGGACAAAATTATTTAAGTTTTTTAAAAAAACAGGTAAATGCCAGGAATTCAAGCTTCTTGAAAATTACCAAATAACCGATTGGATTAAAAAAGAATTAGAAAAAACAAATACTGCCAAGACCGGGTCTTGTTTAATTTCCTCGGAAGCGCAAAAAAAAATAGCTGCTTTTGTCGGCAGCAATCTTTGGCAGATGAAAAATGAAATTAATAAACTTGCTTCTTATAAACTTGGTAGGATAGAATCCGATGATATTGACACTTTGGTCGCTTCGTCAATAACGAGCAATGTTTTTGATATTGTTGACGCTTTAGGAAATAAAAATCAAAAAGACGCTTTAAAATTTTTGCATGAACAATTGGAAAAAGGAGAAAACGCAATTTATCTTTTTACAATGATTGTTTATCAGTTTAGAAATTTGATAAAAGTGAAATCTTGTTTTGGGAGCGCTGCGGAGACCGAGTCTCCGCAAAGTATATCAAAAGAAACTGGACTACATCCTTATGTTGCGCAAAAAACGATTGCCCAGACAAAAAAATTTTCCTTAACGGAACTTAAGGAAAATTATCAAAAATTGCTTAATTTTGATTTATTAATAAAAACTGGAAAAATAGAGCCTGTTGCGGCTTTGGATTTGTTAATTATTCAAATGACAAGCTAATTTTTTATTTAGAATTCAACCGATTAATTGACTTGGCTAATCTTGACTTTTTTCTCGCAGCAGTATTTTTTTTAATTATTCCTTTTTTAGCCGCCTTGTCAATCGCTTTGTATCCTTTGCTTAAATTTTCCTGAGCTTCTTTTCTCTTGCCGCTTCCAATAAAGGACTTTACTTTTTTAACTTGGCCCTTCATTCTATTTTTAACTCTTAAATTTTCCAGTTTTCTTTTTTTATTTTGTCTTAAAGCTTTTTTTGCAGATTTAATAATAGGCATAATTTTAATTTAAAAATTTTAATTCTTCACTTATTTATTCTATCATCATTTGCCAGTTTAGTCAAATTAGGGTAAAATATTAGTAAGGAGCAAAATATTTTCACTATATAATTATATAAAAAATTTATGGCTGCTAATTTTAGAAAAAAAATATATCTTAAAATATTAATCCTGATTATTGCGATTGCTCTTTTAATTTTTTTCGGCATTAGGCCTATTTTTTCTAAAATCAACCAAACAAGCCAGAAGATTCAGGAAACCAAATTTATTTTGAGCGAATTTGACCAGCAGAAAAAATATTTAGAAAGTTTGGAAAACGATTCTGAAAAAATTAAAGAAGAAAATATTACTTTATCTCAAGTTCTTATTGAGCCGCAGAATATTGTCAGTTTTATTATTGCTTTAGAAAGAATTGCCGATGTTACAGAAAACCAAATGGAAATTAGCGTTGTCGCGCCAAAAAAAGAAAACGCGTTAAACAATCCCGCCCAGCAATCAGTTTCAAAAGATGAATTCTATAATGTTCCGTTTAATTTAAGTTTAGAAGGAAAATTTAATTCATTGATGGATTTTTTGGTCTTGCTGGAAAATATGGAATATTATGTTGATGTCGGCTCAATTAATATTGAAGCAATGACAGAGCAAGTCCAACTTGAAAATAAAGAAATGATAGAACAATATTTAGGAACTATTAGAACTAATCTTTTCATAAAAGTTTATACCAATCAGCCGGCGCCGAGAGATTTTTGGTAATTTTTTTGATTAAAATTCAATATAAAACAAACAACAAAAACAAAAATCAACAAAACAAAATCCCGCCAAATAAGCGGGGTTTTGTTTTATCTGATAAATATTTATTTATTTTCAGGTTTTTTTGGCTCTTCATATTCTCCTTCAATCGGACCCTTATCATCTTTTTTATCTTCTGGCTTTTTTTGATTTTCAGCTCCAGCTCCGGCGGCTGGACCGGCTTGCTGATAAAGTTCAGCGCCGATTTTTTGGATTGCCTGGCTTAATTCGTCAGAAGATTTTTTAATCGCTTCAATATCATCGCCGTCTTTTACTTTTTTCAAATCAGCGATTTTTTCTTCCACTTCTTTTTTATTTTCTTCCTTAACCTTATCTTTGACATCACGTAAAGTTTTTTCCGTAGAATAAATTAAAGTATCAGCCACATTTCTTGCGTCGATCAAATCTTTTTTCTTTCGGTCGTCAGCCGAATGCGCTTCAGCTTCTTTTTTCATTTTTTCTATTTCGTCTTTGTTCAATCTGGAAGAATCTTTAATAGTAATGTGCTGGCTTTTTCCGGTTGCTTTATCTTTCGCTGTCACAGTCAGAATCCCGTCAGCGTTAATATCAAAAACAACTTCAACCTGTGGCATTCCGCGCGGCGCCGGAGGAATTCCGTCTAAAAGAAATCTTCCTAATGTTTTATTGTCGCCAGCCATTTCCCGTTCGCCCTGCAAAACATGAATTTCTACTGATGTTTGGCTGTCAGCGGCTGTGGAAAAAACTTGCGTTTTGGAAGTCGGCACAGTTGTATTTCGTTCAATCAAAGAAGTCCGCACTCCGCCTAAAGTTTCAATCCCCAAAGTCAAGGGAGTAACATCTAAAAGCAAAACATCTTTTACTTCGCCGGTTAAAACGCCGGCCTGAACAGCCGCTCCCATTGCCACGCATTCCATCGGATCAATTCCTCTTTCTATTTTCTTGCCGATATAATCTTCAACAAATTTTTGGACAATTGGCATTCTTGTCGGACCGCCGACTAAAATAATTTTAGTAATATCATTTGGAGTTAATTTTGTATCACTTAAAGATTTCTCAAGAGGTTCGCGGCATTTTTCAATAATATCTTTTACTAATTCTTCAAGTTTTGCCCGAGTAATTTTCATCGTTAAGTGTTTCGGGCCTGAAGAGTCAGCGGTAATAAACGGAAGATTAATATCGGTTTCAAGAGTTGAGGAAAGTTCAATCTTCGCTTTTTCCGCCGCTTCATTAAGCCGTTCCATCGCCATTTTATCTTGCGTTAAATCAATTCCAGTATCACTTTTGAATTGTTCAACAATATAATTTAAAAGTATCTCGTCCATATCCCGTCCGCCAAGATTGGTGTCTCCGGAAGTTGAAAGAACTTCAAAAACGCCTTCGCCGAATTCCATAATTGTTACATCAAGAGTTCCGCCGCCAAAATCAAAAACAAGAATTTTTTCTTCTTTGCCGGCTTTGTCAACTCCGTAAGCAAGACAGGCCGCCGTCGGTTCGTTAATCAATCTAAGAACTTTTAATCCGGCAATTTCCCCGGCGTCTTTTGTGGCTTGCCTTTGGGCATCGTCAAAATACGCAGGCACAGTGATAACCGCTTTTTCAATCCGTTCGCCCAAATAAGATTCTGCGTCTTTTTTAATTTTCTGCAGAATAAAAGCGGAGATTTGTTCCGGAGTATATTCTTTTTCAGAAATTTTATACTTATGGCTTGATCCCATCTTTCTTTTGGCGCCGGCAATTGTTTTTTCCGGATTGCTTACTGCTTGTCGCCGCGCCGGCTCGCCGACTAATAATTCGTCTTTCGCTCCAAAAGCAACAATAGAAGGAAACGCTTTGCCGCCAACTGTCGTTCCTTCAGCTGAAGGAATAATTGTCGGCTTGCCGCCTTCAACAACCGCCGCCGCAGAGTTAGATGTTCCCAAGTCAATTCCAATTATCTTTTCCATATTATTTTTTTCCTTTCTTTTAATTATTTAACTTAATTTTAATTTAAACAGGTAATTTTTACTTTTGCCGTTCTAATTACTTGTTGATTTAAAAGATAACCCTTTTGCACTTCTTCAATAATTTCATTTTCTTTTTTATTTTCCAATTCAACTTTTTCAACCGCCTCGTGCAGATTCGGATTAAAAATTTCACCGACTGATTTTATTTCTTCCAACCCTTTTTCATTAAGCAAACTTTCAAGCTGATTTTTTATCTGTAATATTCCTTTTGCCCATTCGGAATTTTTTAATTCTTCAGGCAAGTGCTGCCCGGCTGATTTAAAAGCGTCTAAAGTCGGCAAAATTTCTAAGATTAAGTTTTGATTTGCCATTTGATCAAGTTCGTTAAAAACTTTCGCCTGTCTTTTTTTATAATTTTCAAAATCCGCTTTTGTCCTTTGCCATCCGCTTAAATATTCCTCGGATTGTTTTTTGCATTTTTCCAATTCTTTTTTTGAATCTTTTTTTTCCATTGCTTTATAAATTATAATTGGAGCGGGCGAGCGGAATTGAACCGCCGTCTCAGCCTTGGCAAGGCCGTATAATAACCACTATACGACGCCCGCGGTGAAAATTCAAAATGTAAATATCAAAAATTAAAATGACAATGTAAAATTAAAAATTAACTAATGTTAAAATAGTTTTAAATTTATTTCATTTTAACATTTTAATTTGTCATTTTGCATTTTATGTGCCGGGACTCGGAATCGAACCGAGGACACCAGGATTTTCAGTCCTGTGCTCTACCGACTGAGCTATCCCGGCAAAATTAAAAATTATTTAATATATTCTTCAAATTCTTCATCTGAAAGTTCAATTATATTTTCCCATTTGTATCCGGCAGACTTGAATTCCTCAGCGGATTTAATCCATTCGCCTTTTCCGTTTTTAACAACATAAATTTTTGCTCCTCTTTCTCTTTTAATTAAAGTCCGATCAGGATATTTTAAGAAAGCGCCCAAAGAATATAAATTTATTTCTTTTTCCAAAACAATAATCACATTCTGCCATTGGTAACCGCGGGATTCAAAAATTTCTAATGATTTTATTTCTTTTTTTTGATTATCTTCAATTAAATAAACTGTTCCTGAATTTTTTGCCCGCAAAAGCGTTCCATTCTGATAAAGAACCGGCTCGCCAGTCGGATATAAATTTAATTCTTCTTGGGAAATTTCAATAATTTTTGTCCAGCAATAATTCAAATGATTTAAAAGCTGTCCTGAAGCAATTTCTCTTTTCTTTCCGCTTTCAATCAGCCAGACAATTGAACCGCCTTTTTTTCTGATTAAATTTCCATCCGGATATAAAAGCGGATTGCCAATGGAATAAAAAGAAAGTTCTTGATTTGAAATCTTTAAAATATCGCTCCACTTATATTCCAGTATATCAAATAAATTCGCTGATGTAAACTTTCGCTTTTGCTCTCCTTCTGTCAGAAATATTGTTGCGGAATTTCCCTGAATTAAAGTTCCAGACGGATAAAGTGACGGTTTTCCTTCTAAAAAACTTTCCAAATCATTTTCAGGCAGTTTTTTTACCTCGCTCCATTTATATCCAAGTTTTTCAAATAATAAACCGGAGGAAATCCATCGTTTTTTTCCGTTTTCAATAAAATAAACTTTTGAATCTGCTCTGACTAAAGAATTATCCGGACCGTACTTAACTAATTTGCCGTTTTGATAAATCGTTAAATCCTTTTCAGAAATTTCTTTGATATCAGCCCATTTAAAATTCAAATTATTAAATTGTTCGGCAGATACGGCTAATTTTCTTTTTTTGCCGTTTTCAATCAGCCAGACATCAGGAGAATTTTTTGATTTGAGCAAAGTTCCGTCAGGATATTTTTTTGTTTGATTTTGATTCTGCGAAGTATTACTTGGACCGAAATATTCTTGCCAAAGATTCCAAAAATTATAATTTCCATTATAAATATGAGGTGTATATCGGTAAAGAAAAGCAGTCGCGTAATTTGCCGGGGTAACATCGGTTTTATCGTCCAACGCTTTTGCGGAATTTGCTTTATAAGTAACGCCTTTTTGGTGGAGATGTTTATAATTTTCCGAATAGTCAAACCATCGCCGGAATTGCCAGCAAGCGCCGTCAACTTGATTGTAAAAACCTTTATTAGTTTCTTTCCATGCGCCCCTTTCCAAACATCCATAACCCATTGCCCAATTCAAAGCGTGATCCAATCCCTGTGGAGGATTTGAATCGTCAATCAAACTTTGCTCTTTTTGCAAAGTTACCAAAACAACTTTTGGATTTATTCTGTATTTTTGGGATAAATTATAAATAACTTCTGTCGCGGACAGTTCCTGTTCTCCTTGTTTTATTGTTGGAGCGCTTGAAGAAAAATAACACTGCCATTTTTCTTTCGCTTCTTCCTGAAGCTTCAGATTTAATTCTTCGCAGTAAAGATTATTAATTTTTTTTATCGTTGTCTCGCCAATATAGCCAGTGCCTTTGGTTAATCCCCACGGCGCCAAAACTTCATCAGCGTATTTTTCCTGGAATTTTATGGCAGCGGCAATTGTTATCTGATCATAAATTTTTGTTTCTTTAACTTCTGGATAATATTTTTTTAAAAAAGTTTGGAGTTTTTCAACTTGCTGCACGTCGTTATTTTCTTTATCCGGACTAACGCGAATTTCCGAGTCCAAATAAGGTTGGCAAGTTTGCTCATTTTCATTTTCATTTTCTTGTTTTGGCAACCGACAGAGATAATTTTTTAAAACTCCCTGCTTTTTTGTTAGAAAACTTTCAATATCTTTCAAAGCCATTGACTGATAATCCAACATTTCCTGGTCAGATAAAAGATTATTCGGATTAAATGTCTGAACTGTCTGGCTGTTTGCCTGAATGGAAAAAGAGGAAATAAAAAAAGGCAGGCAGATTATAAAAATAAAATTATTTTTTTTAATTTTTAATTTTTGAATCATTGTTTTAAAAAACTAAAATGTCATTCCTGCACAGACAGGAATCTACGCTTATCGTAACGCTTATTTCAATACTGGATTCCCGCCTACGCGGGAATGACAGAGGAGCAAACGCACAAATTTTATGTTTACCCCAAAAACTTTCTCAAGTTTGCCGCTCTTAAAATACACTCTCTCAAATCTCTTGTTTCGTTTTTCTTTAATAATTTCAAAACATAATCTGTCAGCTCTTTATGTTCCGTATCAATTGTGGAATCCGCTGAAAATTTTTCAACCGTTACCTTAAGATCTTTTGGTAAAAATTCTGTATCCGGATTGAAATATTTTAATGCGTCTTTTAAATCATCATTAAAATGCGTATAAACTTTTTTAATAAATTGCATATCGTCTTCGTTCAGCACGTTCAGCCCCAAAATTTCCGGTGGCAGCCCTATAGAATAAAGCGCGGCGGTAAATGTTATCGCTCTTGGCAAGCTAATTTTTTCTACATTCCGTGAATAGCCGAAAAGTCCTATGTGCAGTTTTCTTTTTCTTTTGCTTGGAATATATTCGGCAATTTCGTTGATTATCGGCGCCAAAACCATTATTTGCTTCCTGTATTCCTGAGAATATTTTTTAATTATTTCCAAACACCTTTCTTCATCTATTTCTTGGGAATATCCGGTTTTTCTTTCCCGTATTTTTTTTACAGCTTCCCTAACTTCCTCAAGAGGATTGTCATATTTGAACGCGGATTGAATAGTAAATGTATGAGCGCTGGGATATCCTTCGGCGACCCTTTCCACTGTTTGCGGCCTTAGATTTCCTCTGAAAGGAGACGAACCCACGCCAATGATAGGATAAATTTTAACACCTATATTTTCTGACAATTTCTGCAATTTCTGTAAAGCAATTTTGTTTAAAAGAACAGCGCTGATAAAACCGTAATTCATTGCCGGATCTGACCTTGCCAGAAAAACTCGTTGGTAATCCGTATTTTTATCTTTCAAATATTGCTGCGTTATTTTATCCGCGCTAAGCATATATTCCATATCTTCAAAGAGAGGTATAACATTAATTCTTTCAGGCCTGAATTCCCCGATCCATTTGGCGATTGTTATGTCTCCTTTTTCAAATGGTTTGTTTTGCTTTCCGGCGACAAAATCGCGATAATATTTATAAACTCTGTCAATGCATTTGTATGACGCGGTCATCGGCAGCACGACTTCAAATACCGGCGGCGTATCGTCTTGATAAAATAATTTTGCGGCGTCAAACGACCTGGGAATACTTTCCAATGTCTCCAATAAAATTTTCGCTTCAGCTTTTTCTATCACCGGATTAGGCACTCTCAAAGTTATAAAAAGGTCTTTGCCTAATTTTTTGTTTCTGAAAAAAAATTCGTATTTTGTTAATAGTTTTTTGACTACATAATTATCAACTTCCTTGCCTTCGCAATCCCACATCTGCTCATCGCAGCCCAAATGAGAAAATGTATAGTATGCTTCCTGTATTTCATCTTCTCCGCCGAGCTCCACATTTTCCGCAAAAAACGGAGAGCTTACATTATCAGGATGCTGAGTGCTCATACATCTTGGTATTTTCATAAAATTAAAATAAGATAAATTTATATTTTAAGTTCGTTCATATTTCTAATTTTTCTATTTCAAAATCTCGTTTTATAATTTTCACCATATTACATCTTATTGCTTCCTCTAATATTATCAATAATCTTGGTAATATCTCCGCTTGCTTTCCAAAATGTGACAGAAGTTTCATCAAATGGATTTGCATGTATATGGGATTTAAGCGGCTGAATATCAATAGACTGTCCCTCCTCCAAAATAACTTCTTTTATTATTTTTTCATCTTCAAAAAATTTTATCACACATTTTCCTTTTAATTGAAACAAGGATTCTAAAACAGGCCTATTATGTTTTGCTAATTCTTGCTGTGGATTAATTTCTAAAGTTCCGACACTTAAATTTTTATCAGAAAAAGCAATCATAATATTACCTTGCTCTAAATCATATTTTTCGAAATTCATAATGTTGTAATTATATTTAATTTAAATAATTTATTTCAAAATCTTAAATCTTTACCCAAGAAATAATTTTTTGTAATTGAATCTTTTCAAATCATTTTCAATGTTTTCATATTTTTTCCCACAGATCATTCCTCCGGCGAGAAAAACTTCCTGAGTAACATCTGCAAGGCAAAAATCAGGCATTTTAAAATTATCTTTTTCTTCAATGGTCGCGAATTCAAAATCTATCGCGACAAGACCTTTTAAGAAATCTTGAAAAATACCTATCTCCGCTATTCTTCCGTTGTAATCATAATAATATCTTATTTTGCGGACTTTTTTTCCGTCAAGTTTTTGAAAAACGTTAAATTCATCTTCAGTTAAAATTATTGTTTGCTCTTCCTGCCGAGAAGCGTCTCCGTCATTAACTGGTTTTTTCTTTGTCGCTTCAAATTTATTTCCGTTTTTTCTGATTCTTAATTTTGGATGTTCGCTTGATTTCGGAATGTAAATGTCAATAATTTCCTTAAATTCACAATTTTCCAATCCTTTTGGAAGTTCTTTCGCTAAATAAGTTTTTTCTAATTCAATCATAATATTTGAGATTAAGATTTATTTTTGCAGAAAATTTTTTTCAATAATATATTCCCATCCGGGTTGCCATAATTTCTTTTTTCTCCAATCCTCATCAATAGCTTGTTTCCAAGTTTTATTTTTTGACAAAACATCTAAAGCCAATTGCGGCGCCTGATGAGCAACAATCGCAATATGTTTGCTGTCATATTTTTCTTTTAAAAATTCAAGAAAACTATTAATTCTTTTTTCAACGTCTTGATAACTTTCGCCGCTTGGAAATTTAACATCAATATAATCAATTAAATTATCTTTAAATTCTTTTGCTGGTTTTCCGGCAAAATCACCGTAATCACATTCTCTTAATCTTTCATCCTGGATTATTTTGTATTTGCCGGCAAATCCTAATTCAGCAGAATCAACCGCTCTTTTTAAATCAGAACAAAAAACAATATCAAAGTTTTTATCAGAAACAAGTTTGCCTAATTCTTTGGCTTGAGAAATTCCTAATTCAGATAACTCGCCCGGCAGGCAGCCAGTAGCCAATCCATTTTCATTGTCTGTTGTTGTTCCGTGGACAAAATAAGTAATTTTGATTGGCATAGAATTTGTTAAAGTTAAAATATTTGAAAATTTTTCATTTTTCACTTTCAATTTTTCATTTTCGTTTATCTCGCATATTCAACTGTCCTTGTTTCCCGAATGACATGAATTTTAATTTCTCCCGGATATTCTAAATCCTGTTCAACCTTATCGGCGATTTTTTTGGAAAGTTTAATCGCTCCCAAATCGTCAATTTTTTCCGGTTTAACAAAAATTCTGATTTCCCGTCCGCCCTGAATGGCGTAGCTTTTATTAACCTCGTCAAAAGAATCAGCAATCTTTTCCAATTCCTTGAGCCGCTTGAGATAATTTTCCAAATTATCTTTTCTTGCGCCAGGCCTTGAAGCGGAAAGCGCGTCTGCCACAGCAATAATAATCGCTTCGTTGGATTCAAAAGGATATTCTTCGTGATGTGGCCTCATTGTTTTGATCACTTCTTCAGAGATACCAAATTTTTGGAGAATGCTGATTCCAATATCAACATGCCCGCCCTCAACTTGATGGCTTACGGATTTTCCAATGTCATGAAGAAGCCCGGCTTTTTTTACCAAAGCAACATCAGCGCCTAATTCCGAAGCCAAAGCGCCGGCCAAGTGGGCTACTTCTATTGAATGAATTAAAACATTTTGTCCGTAACTTGTTCGGAAAGTGAGCCGCCCGAGAATTTGAATTAATTTTGGAGGAAGTCCGGCAACGCCGACATCATAACAAGCGGCTTCGCCAGCTTCTTTAATTTTACTGGCTACTTTTTCTTTTGCTTCTTTAATCATATCTTCAATTCTCGCCGGATGAATTCTTCCATCGCTGATTAATTTTTCCAAAGCCATTTTAGCCACTTGCCGCCTGGCCGGATCAAAACTGGAAACGACAATTGCTTCCGGAGTGTCGTCAATAATTATTTCAGCTCCGGTCGCTTTTTCCAAAGTTTTAATATTTCTTCCTTCACGGCCGATAATTCTTCCTTTCAATTCATCCGAAGGAAGACTGACTACCGAAGTTGTTGATTCAACCGCCTGAGAAGAAGCATACTTTTGCATCGCTAATACCATTAAATCGCACGCCTTTTTGTCCAACTCATCGCTTTCTTCTTCTTCCATCCGCTTCATTTTTTGAACTAATTCATTTTTGTATTTTTCTTCAGACATTTTCAAAAGCAAATTTTTCGCCTCTTCATAAGAAAGTTTGGCGATTTTTTGCAATTTTTCAGATTGTTCTGTTTTGACTTGTTCTACTTCTTCTTTAATGTCTTTAATTTCCTGGGCTTTTTGGAGAAGATTATTTTGAGCACTTTCTAATTCTTCGGATTTTTTTTCTAAATTTTCGTCTTTTTTTTCAAGCCGCTCTTCCATTCTGACAAGCTGGCCGTGGCGTTCCTGTTCTTGTTTTTTGCTTTCTTCCAAGATTTCAACCGATTTGTCTTTTGCCACTAAAAGCATTTCTTTCGCTTTGTCTTTAGCGTCGTTAAGAATCTTAGCCATTTTTGATTCAGCCGTGTCAATTTGCTTGCTGGCGATTGTCTGGCGAGTGAAATATCCTAAAACCGCTCCGCCAGAAAGAGCAAGCAGGATTAAAAAAAGCATTGTTGTAATTTCCATTTTTTACCTCACAAAATAGATCAGTTATATTGGATTTTATTTGATTTGAATTTAACCGCTGAAATAAAATTTTTTTAACAAAAAAGTATTGATTGTTAATTTTATAATTTTTCCATAACATTAATTTTGCGTTATCTTATAATTACTGCCTGTTTCTGCAAATAAATCTAATAAAACTAATCAAATTAAACTAATAATAATTTACCGACTATTTTTAGTTTAACAAATATGTCAAGATTTGTCAAAACATTGCTGATGCCGGTAAAAAGATGAAATGTTTTTAAAAATAAAAAAACCTCGTCAGAACTTGACAAAGCTTAAAAAAAATAGTATGGTTGGGAGGCACTGATGCCTCCTGTTAATAATATTATATGAGGTCAGCGCCCCCCGGACCGCGATATCAGTCTTCCTAGCCCGGGTGAGAGGCATGACCTCTGTATCTTTAGATGTCTTTAAATTAAAGGCACCTAAAGATACAGAGGGTTCAGAAAACATTTTGAATACCGTAGTCTTTGAACAGAAAAAATCTGTTCCTCCTTTTACCGTATAAACGTACTACTGAAATGTGCTGTTTTTGTTTTTCAGTACAAGTAATTTTTTTATTTTTATTTTACTTTTTTTGTTTTTGTTTTTGTTAAGTACGATTTACTCAGTAAAAGGAAATTTCCCGCAAATAAATATCATTTGTGAAGAATTTTCTTCCACTTGAATTTCTTTTTTATATTTTCATCTTAACACTTTTAGTATATCACCTATTTTTCTGTTTGTCAATACTAAGGTTTGAAATTCCGCTTATTTAAAAGGGAAAACGGGATTTATTTTAAAAAATAGCTCTTAAAATATTTTAAGGGCTGTTTTTTATCCACACTTATTCACAAGTTATCCACTTTTAAGCCAAAGCAAGCCCTAATCTGTGTTCTTTTGGCTCAAAAGAAAGTATTTTAAATTTATATTCTTTATTTACTTCAAGCGATTCTCCTTTTTCTTCATCTTTTTTGATTTCAGAAATATGAACTAATCCGTGTACATATTCATCCAATTGGACAAAAGCGCCAAATTGGTTAATTTTAGTTATTTTACCCTCAACTTTTTGCCCGACTTTATATTTATCGCCTGCTTTTTCCCATGGATCTTTTTGCAAAGCCCTTAAACTTAATGAAATTTTTGATCCAGTGATATCAATAATTTTTACTTTAACTTTTTCGCCGACTTTAACAACATCATTAGGATTATCAATCAATTTCCAGTCCAATTCAGAAATATGAACTAACCCTTCCAAATCATCGCCAAATCCCACAAAAGCGCCAAAATCAACAATTCCTTTAATAACGCCTTCAACGACATCGCCGACCTTGAATTTACTAATACATTCTTTTGTTTTATCTTCTTCAACGGCTTTTTCTGAAAGGATCAGTTTTTCTCCCTTTTTGTCTATGTCAATAATTTTAACTTTAAACATTTGATTAATATAATTTCTAAGAATGCTTAAAATCTTGTCTCTGTCTCCGTTTTTTACTCGCGGATAATGCTGGCGCGTCAAATGGGAAACCGGCAAAAAACCAAATATGCCGTTTATTTCAACAATTAATCCGCCCCTGTTAGCGTCTAATATTTTTGTCGTAAGAATATCTCCGTTTTTCATATTATCTTTCAAGTTTTGCCAAACTTTATCATAAGACGCTTCCCGCAAAGAAAGCTCTACATAACCGTCTTCATTTTCCTGTTCTAAAACAGTGGCGGTTATCTTATCGCCTATTTTTAAGTTTTGCGCGGTTCCCAGTCCGTCATTAAGTTCGCGAGCCATTACAATTCCCGCGCCAACCGGACCAATGTCTATTAAAAGATTATTTGTGCCGATTGACAAAACATTGCCTTCAATTTTTTCGCCGACTTTAGGCAGGCGAAAAAGATCCTTTGATTCATTAAAGGCCTTTTTCATTTGAGGCGATTTTTTATCGTCTGTTTTTATTGCCATTGTTTATAATTTAATTTCATTTTTACTTTTTCAGTATAAAACAATTTTTAAAATTTAGCAAGCTCATCCTAAAACTTTAAAAAAAGTATGTTAAAAATAAGGCGTAAAATAAAGATATTTTGACTCTTGACAAACCTTTTATTTTATGCTACAATGTAAGATAAAATAAAAAGATAAATAAATTTAGGAATTGGACTTGACAAGATTTTCAATCTGTGCTATAGTGTAGAATAAAATAAAAGACAAAAACTTCTTTTAAAAAATAATTTAGAAATATAAAGAAGAGAGAGCTTTATATATTTATGTAATTATTGTTTTTATAATTAATTATAGGCGGCTCTCTCCCGCCCGCAATAATTCCCAAAAGGGATTTAGGCGGGCAAAGAGCCGCCTATTTTAATTTAGTACTTTGTCAGAGAGAAATATGGAGAGGATACCCCGAAGCAATTTTTTGGAAATGCTACAGGGCAAGGAAAAATTTATCCTGAATTAGTGGAGCCGGTGGAAACAAATGCCGCGGGCAAAAATTATAAAAAAGATTTTTGCCGATACTGCCTTAATTTTGAAATAAAATAATTCTTCTTCATTTTTCTCTTTAACAAAAAAAAGAGATAGCACATTTAAAAACCCCAATTAGATATGCACTATCTAAACAGGGTAAAAAAGGGAAAGAGAGAAAAATTGCTTCATTGCTAAATAGAAATATTCTCCTAATGAATTAAGGTTCTAAAATATTTTGGAATTTTGGTTCATTATGGAGAATGGTTTCTCTGTAATAGTTGCAGATTTGTCTATCAAAACAAGGGTGGTCTTATAAGACCATAGGAGAATGAAAAAAAATGGTAGACGGAAATGTAGTAAGCCTGGTCGGGGGCGAAACCGGTAGTAGTATTCGCGGGCGAATGGATTTTGCTCGCATGGAGGCGGAGAACTTTAAACTTGATCCGCAAGAAATGGAGCGGGTTGAAAAATTGCGAGAGGAAACATCCGGAGTGTATAGTGTTGTTCGATACCCACTTCAAACAAAGTGGGGAGTAGTCACAGTTGTCAAAATGGAAGCGTATAATGCTTTCGGAGATTACACCGATTATTGGGTGGAATCCGAAGACAAAAACGCTTTAAGAGATATTCTGGAGTGGCAAGCAAAGAAGCAGTTAGTAACAAAACCGCAAGAGATTGAAAAGGCCCGTGAGTATATTCCATTGAATCCAGAAAACGGTATGTGGTATGTATCGTTTTTATGGAAAGGCGAATTCGAGAAATTTGTTGAGGAGGTGAGCGAATAAGATGTCGCTCGTAGAGATGTATAGCTCTTACCCCTCCGAGATAAAGAGAAATCTGAACTCATCTCGGAGTTCAGGAAACTATTATTTCCTGATGGGAGAAACGATAGACCGCTGGGGACTAAACAATGCCCCTTATGAGCCGACATTTTCAGTGCGAAGTAAGAAATACTACCGCATTGAAATTCGGAGACGGCTGTTGCGAGAGTTGTATATCGCCGAAATACAGGGGCTTCCCGTCCCAGTGCCTCGGACAGGTGACGCTGAAGAATTCATCAGGGAGTTCAAAGATCCGGTGATGCTCGCAGTCGGCAACTGCGCTGTAGGACCGAGCGATCTGCGCGAAGGACTTCATCGGTTTGATGAGGTTTTCGTTTTCGATGCTACGGAAACGGAAGAGGACTGGAGAACAAGGCACGATGCTATGGAAACAGCGAAAGCTGCGATGGAGTGGATAGGTTCTGAAGATTCGCAAGGCGGATTGTCGTGGACATACGGAAAATTGCGAGAAGGCTCACTGGCACACCAGAAACTTGAACAAAAAAGGGACGGAGTTCTCTTTAATCACGAAATCGTGTTCGAGTTTGAGGATGAGTGTCCTCTCGGCGTTCAGTGCGACAATGAAGTACTGTTCTGTAACGCTTCGGGGAAAAGAATTGAATTCGTGATCTATTCGTATGATCACGATACTGTTCAGCGCCGTCTCACACCAGGTCAAGCAATTTTATTCAGTCATCCTTTCCCGGATGATGGGGAGGTGGACTGAGTAAAGATAGTGGAATAAAAACCCGCAGGAGCAAAAACTTCTCGGGTTGAGGTTTTTTCTTTTCCTTTTGAGAAGAGAAACCAATAAAAAAGCACATTAAAGATAAAAAAATGAGGAAGGAATAGCATTCGTTTCTTCCTCCTCTATTTTTAAGTCCGCAAATATTTTGTGAATTTAAAAATGCTCTGAACCGTGAAAGGTTGAGAGTAAAATTAAAATGCACTTTTAAAGGGGAAAGAGAAATAATTGCTTCATTGCTGATTAAAATTATTCTCCTAATGAATTAAGATTCTAAAATATTTTTTGGAATTTTGGTTCATTATGGAGAATTCCGTAATAGTTGCAAGATTTGTCTATCGAAACAAGGGTGGGTCGCTTAGATCCATAGGAGAAAAAAAGAAAAATGATAGATGAAAAAACAAACCCGACCGGGGGTAAAACCGGAGAAGTAAGTATTGACAAGCTACTTAAAGTAGCTGTTGAAGCAAATAAGGGAGAGAAAGAGAAGTTTGATGCAGGACTTAGCGGAATTAAGACCTGCATGAAAATAATAGCCGCGACGACAAATGACTATTATCAAAAGACTGACTTTTACACGGAAAGTAGAATCCATGCAAAAGTTAATGTGAATAGTCTTAAGCAACCATCTTTTGGATATTATCCCAAGGGAATTGTTGACGGAGATCTTTCTCTTACAAGTAGAGACGGAAAAGTAATCTTCGTCTTTCAAGAGGGAAGTCGCGGAAATGCAAAAAAGGCATGCTGGGGGATTCCAGTCGAAAAGCTGGATTGCATCCTTGCTTGCAATTTCCTAAAATTTAAAGAGATGATTATAGAATATCTCCAAATTTTGGGAAATCAGTAAAACCCGCAGGGTTCACCCCTCGATTAAGGTTTTCTTCTTTCCTCTTTGGAAAGAGAAACCAATAATAGCACATTAAATTAAAAAAATGAGGAAGGAAAAAGAGCACTCTCTTTTCCTTCCTCCTCTATTTTTAAGTTTATAAATTTTATTTTGTTGATTTAAAAATACCCCGCATTAAATAATGCGAGGTGAAATAAAGAAAGAAGCCAGAAGCGCTTTTAGTCCCGCTCTTTTTAATCTCTCTCTGCTTCCATTAAAGAAAATAAGGTAAATTTATTTTATCAAAATTTTTTAACGGAAATTAAAAGGGCGGGGCAGAAGCGCTTTTGGCTTTTTTAAAAAAAGGCGAGGATATATATCCTCGCCTTTTTTAAGTTGAAATAATAAAATAGGCCTATCTCGAAACAAACGGCAAAAGAGCCATTCGCCGGGCGCGTTTGATAGCTTGAGAAAGTTTTCGCTGATGTTTTGCGCAAGTGCCTGTTCTCCTCACCGGCAGAATTTTCGCGCGCGGGCTGATAAATTTCCTCAAAAGCGAAACATTTTTATAATCTATATCTTCAATTTTCTCCTGGCAAAAAAAGCAGGATCTTTTTATTTGTTGCATAATATAAAATTAAAAAATTAAAAAGGTATATCTTCTACTTTAATTTCATCTTTATCTTCCGGACTTGCAGAAGGTTCTTCCACTTGGATAATCGGAACCTCTTCTTTATTTTCTTCCGGTTTGGCTGGATTGTTTGCCGGCTTGTTTGAAAAATTTGAAGGGCCTGAAGGCGCTGGAGCGTATCCGCCGCCGCCTTCACCTCTTGGCCTTTGTCCCATCTGCATATTTTCCATAATAATTTCAGTTCTGTTTCTGCGGACTCCGTCCTGTCCTTCCCAATTTCTTGTTTCAATTCTTCCGTCAATATAAACTTCCTGGCCTTTAGTCAAATACTGCCCGCAAATTTCTCCAAGTTTTCCCCAAGCGACAATATTATGAAATTCTGTTTTCTCCTGTTTCTCGCCTTCAGCGTTTTTCCATGTCGTATTGTTTGCAATGCTAAAAGAAGTAACTTGCTTCCCGGAAGTTGTTGTTCTGACTTCCGGATCCCGGGTCAATCTCCCGATAAGAATTGCTTTGTTAAGATTCATAAATTTAATTTTATCTAATTTTTAAATATCTAAAATTTTATCTAATTTTTCCTGAATATCTTCTAACTTTATTTTTTTCTTCTTTTTGGCTTTTGGCTTGTCTTCGCCTTCTGATTTTTCAGATTCGTCTTCCTGCGCATCCTCTGAAACTGGCTCTGAAATTTCTTCCGTTTTTTCTTCTGTCTTATCTTTTAATTCTTCTTTTTCTATTTCATCTGGAAGCAATATTTCTTTCTTGATTTTTCTTTCCCTTATTTTTTTTGGTTTTCTGGTTTCTTTCTTAACAATCAAGTATCGTAAAACTATTTCTTCAAGCCGCAATTTGTCTTCTAAAATTTCAATCTTAAGCGGTTCAAGTTCAAAGTCAATTGTCGCGTAATAAGCGTTCTTAACTTGCCCGATCGGATAAGCTAATTTTTTTCTGGTAAAAAATTGTTCGCTTTTATTTTCTTGCTTCTGAACATTTTGCCTGTCTTCATCCTGATTTTGCTTTTTGGCATTTTCTTTTCTGTCCCTGCCAAACATCTCAAAATCAGCGACGCTTTTTAATGTTTCGCTTATCTTGCCCTCATTTTTTTTAATCAGTTCTAATATTTCATTATGAATCGCTTCAAGTTTATTTTTTTCTATATCAGAGCTGATTATATAAGTAAGTTCGTATTTAGCCATAATTATAATGCAAATAATACAAATAAATGCTAATGATGCAAATATGTTAATGCTGTTTGTTCTGATTATTTAAAAGTATATCAAATCTCTTTTTATCTGTCAAATATAACTTGTATAATTTATTAAATCTTTTTTACATCCCGTCTCTTTCTTCTTTTCTCCTGTACTGAATCGCTTCGGCGAGGTGTTGAACCTGGATATTTTCTTCTTTGGATAAATCAGCGATTGTTCTGGCTAATTTTAAAATCCGGTGATAAGCCCGAGCTGAAAGCAAAAGCTGGTTGACCGCGTTTTTTAAAATTTCCTGCCCTTTGTTGTCAATCTGGCAAAAATCTTTAATCACTTGAGGGTTCATTTCCGCGTTAGCGGAGATTTTTAATTTCTTAAATCTTTTTTCCTGGATTTTTCTCGCTTCCTGAACTCGCTTTTGAATATCGTCTGACGATTCCGATACTTTTTCCGAAGAAAGTTTTTCAAATTTAACGCGAGGCACTTCAACACAAAGATCAATCCTGTCCAAAAGAGGGCCGGAAATTCTCTTTTGATAATTTATAATCTGCGAGGGGCTGCATCGGCATTCTTTTTCCGGATCAGTTAAAAATCCGCACGGGCAGGGATTCATGCTGGCGATCAAACTGAAATTTGCCGGAAAAGTCAAACTTCCCTGCGCCCGGGAAATAGTTACCGCTCCATTTTCCAACGGCTGGCGAAGGTTTTCTAAAACATGGCGTGGAAATTCAGGAAGCTCGTCAAGGAAAAGAATTCCGCGATGAGACAAGCTCACTTCTCCCGGTCTTGGAAATTGTCCGCCGCCGATTAAAGCAATCGCGCTTGCCGAATGATGCGGACTCCTGAACGGCCTTTGTTTTATTAAAGGATTTTCCTGAGGCAGGATTCCGGCAACGCTGTAAATTTTTGTCACTTCCAAAATTTCTTCTTTAGTCATTTTCGGCAGGATTCCGGGAATCGCTTTTGCCAGCATCGTCTTTCCTGATCCCGGCGGACCGCTCATTAAAACATTGTGCGAGCCAGCCGCGGCAATCTCCAAAGCGCGCTTGGCATTCTCCTGTCCTTTAATATAAGCCATATCATATTCAGGCAAAATATTTTCTTTTGAAAAAAAATCTCCTGTTTTTTTCAAAGGAGAAATTAAAGTCGGTCCAAATAAATGCGAAAGAAGCTGATTTAAATTTTCCACCGGAAAAATTTCCAGATTATCAACCAAAGCTGCTTCTTGAGCGTTTGCTTTTGGAAGAAAAATTTTCTTAAAGCCCTTTTGTCTGGCAAATATGCTTATCGGAAGAATTCCATGCGTTGGCCGTAGCCTGCCGTCAAGCGACAGCTCTCCGACAAAAAGAGAATCATCTATTATTTCAATCGGTTTTTGTCGCGAAGTCGCTAAAATAGTTCCTAAAGCGATCGGCAAATCATAAATCGGCCCTTCTTTTTTAATGTCAGCCGGCGCTAAATTAATTGTCAGCCGCGAAGTTGGAAAATGAACGCCGCTGTTTTTTATCGCTGATCTGACTCTTTCTTTCGCTTCCTGAACAGCCGCGTCAGGCAATCCGACAACAACTGTTGACCCCAATCCGGCGGATACATCAACTTCTATTTCAACAAGCTGAGCGTCTAATCCGATCACCGCGCATGATTTTGTTTTAGAAAGCATATTTCAGATTTACCCTGTTAAATAATTTTTGCTTTGCAAAAATTGCTTTGCATTTAACAGGGTAAAAAATTAAAAATGAAAATATTTATGTTAATTTTCTTCCTGAGACGCTTTTTTTATTTGATCTAAAATTTCTTTAGCCGCTTTTGGATTTTCTTTAAAATATTTTTTTGAACCCTCAATTCCCTGTCCAAGTTTTTGGTCTTTCCATGTATACCAGGAGCCGGATTTTTTAACTATTCCGTAATTTACCGCCGTGTTAATAATGTCGCCAAGGCGGGAAATTCCTTCATTGTACATAATGTCAAATTCCGCGGTTTTAAACGGAGGAGCAACTTTATTTTTGACTATTTTAACTTTAACTCTATTGCCGATGCTTTCATCTCCTTGTTTTATCTGGGCCGCGCGCCGCATTTCAATTCTTACCGAAGAATAAAATTTCAGCGCTTTTCCGCCGGGAGTTGTTTCCGGATTTCCAAAAACCATTCCGATTTTCAAACGCGTTTGGTTAATAAAAATAACCGCCGTGTTGGTCTTGCTGACAATGCCGGTTAGTTTTCTAAGCGCCTGGGACATTAAGCGCGCCTGAAGCCCCATATGAACATCACCCATCTCACCTTCAATTTCCGCCCGCGGAGTCAAAGCAGCGACTGAATCAATAATGACCACGCTCACCGCGCCGGAGCGGACTAATGTTTCAACAATTTCCAAGGCCTGTTCTCCGGTATCCGGCTGGGAAACTAAAAGTTCATTTGTTTTCACTCCGATTTTTTTGGCGTATTCCGGATCCAAAGCGTGTTCAGCATCAACAAAAGCGGCAACTTTTCCTTTTTTTTGCGTTTCCGCGGCAATATGCAAACTCAAAGTTGTTTTGCCGCTTGCTTCTCCGCCATAAATTTCAATAACTCTTCCGTGAGGAATTCCGCCAATTCCCAAAGCCAAGTCCAATGAAATTGAGCCGGTCGGGATAACATCAACATCAACTTTTTTTGTTTCGCCTAATCTCATAATCGCTCCTTCACCGAATTTATCTTTAATTTCCATTAACGCTTCATCAATTGATTTTTTGCTCCCGTCTGTATCGCGGGCAGAATTTTTTTCTTCTTGTTTTGACATAATTTTTTTCTCCTTTTTAAAATTAAATGCTTCTTAATTTTATTTTACCATAATTAAAATTTTACGGCAATTTTTATATTTTGTGTTTGTTGGATATGTGCTATATTTAAATTAGAAAAGATATAAAAAAATATGTTTAAAAAAATAATTCTAAAAAACGGTTTGCGGATAATTATGGCGCCGATGAAAGGCACGGAAACAGCCACTGTTTTGGTTTTGATTAAAGCCGGCTCGCGATATGAAAAAGAAAAAGAAAACGGTTTGGCGCATTTTATAGAGCATATGTTCACTAAAGGAACAAAAAAGCGGCCAACTGCTTTAGATGTTACGAAAAAATTAGACGAGATCGGCGCGAATTATAATCAGTTCATTTCCAAAGAATTTACCGGTTATTACGCAAAAGCGGCAAAAGAACATTTGGAACTGACAATTAATATTATTTCTGATATGCTGATTAATTCAAAATTTTCCGCCAAAGAAATTGAAAAAGAAAAAGGAGTGATTGTTGAGGAAATAAATATGTATGAAGATATGCCGATGTATCTGATCGGCGATCTTTTTGAAAAATTATTATATCCGTCAAATTCTCTCGGCAGGACAATTTTGGGAACAAAAGAAAATGTGATGAATTTTCAAAGAAAAGATTTTTTAAATTTTTTCAACAGCCATTATTATGGCGTAAATTCTGCAGTAATTATCGCGGGAAATTTTTCCGAAAAGAAAATTATCAAACTTGCAGAGAAATATTTTTTGGGAATGAAAAAAAATGTCCGCAATGACGATAAAAAAAATTTTCAATCTAAAAAAATCCAAAAGTATCCGCAAGTTTTATTAAAATATAAAAAGACAGACCAGTCCCATCTTCATTTGGGATTTAGGGGCTATAATATTTTTCATCCGGACAAATATGTTTTGAATATTTTAGCCGTGATTTTGGGCGGTTATTTCAGCTCAAGAATCGTCCACTCATTGAGAGAAAAACAAGGACTGGCTTACTATGTTGAAACAGAAGCGGAATATTATACTGACACCGGATATTTGGTCACCCGAGCTGGAGTTCCGAATGATAAAGTTGAAAAAGCGATTAAAATTATTTTAAAAGAATATAAGAAAATTATTTCCGGAAAAATTTCTGAAACGGAAATTCAGCGGGCAAAAAAACATATTAAAGGAAAAACAATAATCGCTTTGGAATCTTCCGGCGAAATGGCAAATTGGATCGGTTCGCAGGAAATTTTGAAAGAAAAAATTTTGACTTTAAAGCAGATTTTTGCTAAAATTGATAGAGTTAAAAGAAAAGACATTCAAAAAACCGCTAAAGAAATTTTTGTTCCAAAAAAACTTAATTTGGCTTTAATAGGACCGTTTAAGGATAAAAGAAAATTTGAGAAACTACTTAACATTTAATAAAAAAAATTATGAGTCAACATATTGAAATTTCGTCAAGAACAATTTTTTTGACAGTCCTTGTTATTCTGGGACTAATTCTTTTATTTGTCATCAGAGACATTTTACTGCTTTTAATTTTATCAGCAGTAATCGCCATTGCTTTTGATCCTCTAATCGAATACTTGCAAAAGCGAAAAATTCCCCGCTTAATCGGGGTTTCCTTGATTTATTTTGCCTCGCTTTTCTTTTTAGCTTTAACCTGCTTTTTGATTATTCCGCCAGTTATTGAACAAGCAAAACAATTGAGTTCAAATTTTCCTCACTACATGGATAAATTTTTGGACAGTTTTGAGTTTCTTAAAAATATTCTTTTGGAGCGTAATTTAATCAGCGCTCAGGAAGAATTTTCTGAAAAAATAATCGGTTTTTTTGAAAAAGGATATTTTGAAAAAGGAGCAGTCGGACTTTTCACTTTCACTTTAAATGTTTTTAACAGTTTTATTTTTATCGGCACTGCTATTGTTGTTTCTTTTTTTCTGGCTTTGGAAAAAGGGTCAATTAAAAAATTCATCCAGTTTTTTATTCCGGAAAAGCGACATTTTTTCGCAACGAGATTATTGGATAATCTCAAAATAAAAATGGGAAGGTGGATTCTTGGACAGCTATTACTTAGTTTTTTAATCGGCATAACTGTTTTTATCGCGCTTTCTATTCTGGGGGTTCCTTATGCTTTGCTTTTGGGATTGTTAGCCGGACTTTTGGACATTATTCCTTATCTCGGACCAGTAGCGGCAACAATCCCCGCGGTTTTTATTGGTTTCTTGATTTCACCTTGGATCGGACTAACTGTTCTCTTGCTTTATGCCGCAGTTCAAATTATTGAAAATTTAGCTGTCCGTCCGATATTATTTTCAAAAACAATCGGGCTAAATCCAGTATTGGTGATTGTTTCTTTTATCATCGGCGCAAAATTAGCCGGAATCATTGGAATGCTTTTAGCCATTCCAATGGCAATTGTTTTAATGGAATTTGTTAAATTAAAAAAAAATAATTTTGATAAAACTGAAAAAAAACCCGATTTTTAAAAGCTATTAGCATGTTTCTTTTCGTTATATTTTAAAAAAATAAAGATAAAATTAGAAAACAATGGAATTAAATTTTTATCTTATCTTTGAAATCTTAGTTATAGTGTCCTTTCTGCTTATTTTTTCAAGGGCTGTTTATCAGAAAAACAGACAAACTATTTTTGAACTTTTAGCTGCTTTTGCTTTTGGCTTGTTGTTGGAAATCGCTAATATACATTTTTTTCATACTTATTATTATAGCGATCAATTTTTATTAAGAATTTTTGATGCGCCTATAGCAGTTGGTCTGGGCTGGGCAGTAATTATTTATAGCGCTATGCTCTTATCAGACCAATATAGAATTTCTTGGACAATTAAACCTGTCTTTGACGCTTTTACCGCATTAGTTTTGGATTTATCTATGGACGCAGTGGCTATTAGATTGAATTTTTGGCATTGGAAGATTCCTCTTGACCAAGAATGGTATGGCGTTCCTTTCGAAAATTTATTTGGCTGGATTGCTGTTGTTTTTATTTTTTCCTTTATTATCCGTTTTATCCGGACTCTCAACCCTAAAAGATTTTTGACTAAAATACTCCAATGCTTTAGTCCTTTAATTGCTTACGGTTTTTTATTTCTTGGATTAAATCTTTTTTTGATATTAGTTATTGCTCCTTTCCAAATCAATTATTTAGGCGATTGGTCTCACCTTTCTAATTTGTGTTTTAAACAAGATGTTACTATCATCTATCATCCCCAAGTGCAATTTTGGAAAATGGTTATTTTAATTATCCTTGTCGTAGAGATGATTAATGTTATGGCTTATAAGGTCTTAAAATCCAAAAATATTATTCAATGGCATTTTGATATTCTTTCCTTTAGTATTTTAACGGCCATGCATTTATTTTTTATGATTAGTCTAATAATAACTAATATTTATCAAACTTTGCCTTTTTTGCTTGTTATGGCAATTTTTATGTTTTTAATCCATTTGGCTTTGCATTTTGCGCCTTTGTTTTTACAAAAAGAAAAACATATCTATTTTTTTAAAAAAATTTCGCCTCAAATCATTAAAACTAAAAAGCAGATAGAAACCATTATCGAATCTAATCTAAAGTAAAATATTATTTTAGCAGCAGAAAGAAAATTCCGTGAAAGCGAAAATCTATTGCTTCGTTATATCTTTGAAAAATTATCTATAATATCAATATATCCTAATAACACTTTATGACAAAAACAAAATATGACGCAATAATAATCGGTGCTGGGATTAGCGGACTTTTAATGGCATTGGCTTTGTGCAAAGAGAAAAAGAATGTTTTGATAATTGAAAAAAATAGTCATCTTGGAGGAAATTGCCGCACTTACGAAATAGGCGGTTATCATATGGATACTGGCCTTCACGCCATTACTGAATTATCTAATGGCCCCTTGAAAATCTTAATGGACAGATATTTTTCTGTTGTTCCAAAATTTACGCCGTTTGGATTATATTACGCGCGCTGGCAAAATAAACTGCAAGAAATTCCATTGACACTTACTCAATTGTCTTTTTTTGATATTCTTTCTAAACGGGACAGAATTCTTTTAGCAGGAGCGATGATAGACACTGTCGCTAATTCTTCCTTGAATAAAAACGCGCTTAAAAAAAGCGTTTATGATTATATAAAAAATTATAGTTTCTCTGCAAAATCGCTTAAATTTATAGATACGATTTGTTATTTTCTTAGCGGTAAATCAATGGAAGAAACTCCAGTTTGGAGAATTCTTAGCGGTTCTGATTATGTTGACGAGAACGACAAAAGCGTAAAAATGCATTTTAAAAAAATAATTAAATTTGTCAGACATAGTGGTCATAGTTCACATGGTTATCCGTTGGGAGGAATTCAGGGTATCACTGCGTCAGTTTTGAATTCCATGCCAAAGAACAGAATAACTTTTAAAACTAATGAAAAAGCAATTGAGCTCATTATTAAAAATAATAAAATAAAAGGAGTTCAAACTGATAAAGAAATTTATTCAACTAATACTGTTATTTACTCGGGATTTGTTAAAAATCTTCCTAATTTAACAAATAAACTTAGTAAAAAATATAAGTCCAAACTTCAAAAAATTAAACAGACGAAAAGCTTTACCCTTTGGTTAGGATTAAAAAGCAAAATGCCAGAGTTTTCATATTTGGGATCAGAAGTATATTTTGACACGCCGACTCCTTATTGGGCGATTCCTGTTTCAAATTTTGATTCCAATTTGGCTCCCAAAAACAAGCAGCTTGTCGGATTTACAACTATTTTAAAAGAGGACGATTCAAAAAAACAGCTTTATAAATTAAAACGCGCCATTTTTTCCGCCTTGCCAAATATTGAAAAAAATATTGAATTTGAGCATATCCAAATTACCATTCCTGAAAAAGCGGCAATTACGGTCGGCGTGAAATTCCCTTCGCCGAAATCCCCAATTCAGGGACTTTACCTTGTTGGAACTGATACTAATATGAAAAGTATGGGCATCACCAGAGCATCGTATTCGGTTTTGGATGCTTTGGAGTTTATGAAAAGGGATAGAGTGATTTGATTTGCTTTTTTTCGTTAATTTATAAAACAATAAAAAATAAATTTATGTTTGAGCCATTTACATCCGCTTTTGAAATTTATCGCCAGATTTGGTGGATTATTACACCGATATTTCTTTGGTTTGCTTTTAAAATGGTTTGGATGAATTATATCTGGGATAAATACGGCGATGAAATGAATTATATTCTTTTGGAAATAAAAGTGCCGCGGCTGATTGAAAAAAGCCCGAAAATAATGGAACAAATTTTCAATTCGCTTTGGAGCGTTGAAGGAATTCACATTGATACTATTTTTGATGAATATGTTAAAGGCGCTTTTCCATATTCTTACAGTTTGGAAGTGGTGAGTTTTGAAGGAGAGATCCATTTTTATATTTACGCGTCAGATGATTTAAGAAGCAATATTGAAGGAGCGATTTACGCTCAATACCCGGACGCGGAAATATTTGAAGTTGAAGATTACATTAACAGAGTTCCAAATAGAATTCCCAACAAAGAATATGATCTTTGGGGAACAGAAATGATTCTGGGAAAAGATGACGCTTATCCGATCAAAACTTATTCCAAAATGGAAGATCCAATAACAAAAACAATTATTGATCCGATTGGTACTCTTGTTGAAAATTATGGAAAACTTAGCGAGGGCGAGCAAATTTGGATGCAAGTGTTAGTTCGTCCGATTAATGACGATTGGAAAGAAGGCGGAATAAAATTAGCCGCTGATTTAATTGGCAAAAAAGCGAAAAAGAAACCTAAAACAATAATGAAAATGCTTGTTGAAGAATTTAGTAGCATTGCTTCTCCAGCGCCCTCAGAAGAAAAAAAAGAAGATGATGTGCCGAGCTTGATGCTTTATTTATCTCCGGGAGAAAGAGAAGTTGTTGAAGCGGTGGAAAAAAATATCAGCCAAAAGGGTTTTGAAACAAGAATTCGCTGGATGTATATTGCTAAGAGTGATATTTTCTTTAAGCCAAAAGGAGTCGGATTGGCAATGAGCCCGTTCTATCTTTTTAGCACGCTTGACTTAAATACTTTCAAAGTTGATGGACGGACAAAGACAAGTGCTTATTATGTTTTTACTGATTCGCGAAAAGCGTATAGAAAAATTCGGCTTCTTAATAAATATAAAAATAGGGATTTTTCCGAAAAAGGATATGTTTTGAGCGTTGAAGAATTAGCGACTCTCTATCACTTTCCATCTATTGAAGTTAAAGCTCCTGGAGTTGCTCATGTTGAAGCGAAAAAAGTTGAACCACCGCCAGAACTGCCGATATAGTTTTTAATTTCTAATTTTCAATTTTTAATTTCTATTGAATTTTTAATGACTCAATTTTCAAACAAATCTGTCATTCCCGTGAAAACGGGAATCCACTATTACAATAAACATAAATTATATTCGTAGATTCCTGCCTGCGCAGGAATAACATTTAAAAACCGTTTAGCAATTAAAGAATTAGAAATTTAATAAAAATTAGAAATTAGAAATTGAAAATTATTTAACATTATTTAAGATGAATAACTCGTTGAAAAAAAATATTAACTCAACTTTTAAATTACTATTAGGGAGTGTTTTAATAATGGGGCTAAGCGCTGCCGGAACAAATTCTTTTGGCAAAAATCAAGAGAATAAAGAAAATTTATCCATTCCGATTATTATTGAAGAAAACGGGCTTCAATTTAATTTAAAAACAGACAAAAAAAATATTATGAATGTTTTAACTGATTTAGATATCCATCTCAATCAAAATGATATTTTATTTCCGGCCATAGAAACATCAATCAGCGCCGGAACAAAAATCATCATCAAACGAGCATTAGAAATAAGCATTGAAGCTGATGGAGAAATTATAAAAACTTTTACAGCCGTTTTGAATGTTAGAGATGTTTTGAAAGAAAAAAATATTATTTTAAATGAGAAAGACAAAACGCTTCCCGGTTTGGATGAGTCAATCAGCAATAATTTAGAAATTAAAATTATCAGAGTAAAACAAAACACAATTACTGAAACAGTTTTAATTGATCCGCCGATTGAAATCCGCAAAGATAAATCTATGATTCTTGGAAAAACAAAAATCATTGAGCCGGGTAAAAGCGGCGAAAAGGAACAAACTTTTTCAATTACTTATGAGAACGGCCGGGAAGTTGAAAGAAAACTTGTTTCTGAAAAAATAATTTTTCAGCCGCAGCAAAAAATTATTGTTGAAGGAGAAAAAATTTCCATTGGAAATGTTCAAATTGGACAAGCTTCTTGGTATGCTAAAGGATTGTGGAATCCGCAGGCGTTAACCGCAGCAAGCAATACTTTTCCAAAAAAAACTTACCTTAGAGTGACAAATTTAGAAGACAGCAAACAGGTAATTGTTAAAGTTAATGACACCGGCGCTTTTGGCTTGCCAAGAGTGATTGACCTTTCAAGCGGCGCTTTTAAAAAACTTGCTCCGCTTTCTGCCGGAATAATTTCAGTAAAAGTTGAAGAAATATTATAAGTGGTATAATTATTTTTACATTTACGAAGGCGACAATATATATTGTCGCCTTCGTAAACTTTAATTTATTTTATTTGTTGATAAATATGGCGCGATTATAAAATGAAAATATCCATTATCATTAATCACCATCAAACTTTAGAAGTTCTTCAGCTTTGCTTGAAATCACTTTTAAAAAATTTGCCGGAAAATATTGAAAGTGAAATTATTGTCACTGACAGCGAAACCCAGGAAGAAACAGAAGAAATAATGCGGGAATTTTTTCCGCAGATTATTTTTATCACTTCTGAAAAAAATATTGGTTTTGGCAAATCGGTCAATAGAGCGCTGAAAAAAGCGCAGGGTAAATATATTTTAATAATCAACGCTGATATTGTTATTGATAAAAAAGAAACGATTGAAAAAATGATTGGCTATTTAAAAAATAATCCGGAAGTCGGAATTATAGGCCCCAAACTTTTAAATATTAATAACACCAGGCAAGTTTCTTGTTTTAGATTTTATACTCCGGCGGTAATCGCCTGCCGGCGAACTTTCTTGGGAAAAACAAAATGGGGCAAAAAAGTTTTATCTCATTTTTTAATGGATGATGTATTTAAAAAAAATAATCTTGAAAAAGATAAGCCGATTTTTGTTGACTGGCTGATGGGCTCGGCGCTTTTTGCTAGAAGAGAAGCGATTGAAAAAATCGGTTATTTCGATAAAAGATTTTTTATGTATCTTGAAGACACGGATTGGTGCCGGCGGTTTTGGAAAGCGGGATATAAAGTCGTTTATTTTCCGCAAGCCAGAATGTACCATTATCATATTCAGGCAAGCAAAAAAAAAGGCGGAATTTTTGATTTGTTTTTTTCAAAATATACAAGAATCCATCTTTCAAGCGCGATAAAATATTTTTTAAAATGGGGGTTTAAAAAGAAAAAATTTAATTGATGATGTATTATGCAATTTTAATTTTAGGTTTGCTTATTTTAGCAATTCTTTCTTATAAAAAAATTAATCTGGCGATAGGCATAGTTATTTTAACTTTGCCTTTTTATTTAATCCGTTTGGAAATTTTGTCTATTCCGACAACTGTTTTAGAACTGATGATTTATGTTGTTTTTCTGGTTTGGATAATAAAGAAACTCAAAACTCAAATTTTCAAAATTTTTCAAATACATAAAGGCGACACGACATCGTGTCGCCTTCGTTATTTTTTAAGCTCAAATTTTATATTTCCAATTTTTCTAATTCTCTTTGGATGCATTATTTCAATTATTGTTTCGCCGAACAAGCAAGCCGGACTTGGAATTTTAAAAGGTTGGTTTATTGATCCGCTTTTATTGTTTTTAATTATTTCTAATGTTATTAAAACAAAAAAACAAATCATAAAAATTTTATCCTTTTTAGCTGTTTCTGGAATTATCGTCGCTGTTGCCGGACTTTTTTATTATTTTTTTAACGAGCTCACTTATGATGGAAGATTGAAAGCGTTTTTTCTTTCACCGAATCATTTGGCAATGTATTTGGCTCCAGCTGGAATTATTTGCTTTGGATTATTTCTTAATTTCAAAAAATATTTCTATCTTTTTGGTTTTATAATCTGTTCAATCGTTATTTTTCTGACTTATTCTTATGGCGCTTGGATAGGATTTGGCGCAGGTATTTTATTTTTAATTTTCTTTTTTCAAAAAAAAATTGTTTGGCGGAAAAAAGTTTTGCTTTTAATAATTGCCGTTTTATTTTTGTCAACAGTTTTCTTTTTCCAGTGCAATACAGAGAAATTTCAAAATTTCACTAATTTTTCCCGCTCGTCTTTTGAATCGCGGATAATAATTTGGAAATCGGCTGCGACAATTTTGAAAGACCATCCATTTTGGGGAATCGGTCCGGGAAATTTCCAAAATTTTTATTTGGATTATCAAAAAAAATTCCCACCCTATTTAGAGTGGGCTGTTCCCCAGCCGCATAATTTATTTTTGGCTTTTTATCTCCAGTGCGGATTACTCGGCTTAATCGGTTTTTTCTGGATAATATTTTTATTTTTCAAAACGAGCATTCGTTATCTGCCGGTTGCCGGTTGCCGGTTGCCGGTTGCTGTGCTAACAGCGGTGATGATTTATATTCTTATTCATGGATTAGTTGACACTCCGTACTGGAAAAATGATCTGGCAATTATTTTTTGGATTGTTGTAGGATTAATGAAAGTAATCCAGAATGCAGAATTAAAATTTTCAAAATAATTTACTGTGAATTACGAAATAACTTTATGTCATAGTGAGCTTGTCGAACTATGATAGGTTTATTAGGATGAAATGTCGTCCTTCGACAAGCTCAGGATGACATTTTCTCCTTTTCGTAATTCAAAGAAATTATTTAAAAACCTATAGTCGGAGCAGTGATGAAATCCGGATTGATTGTGTAAAGAATAAGCCAGCTTAAAAGCGCCAAACCCAATCCTAAAAGAGCGCTAAAAATCATATCTTTTGCGTCAGCCATTGCCGAGGCGTTTCCGGTTGAAGTCATATAACGGAACCCGCCGATGATAATCATTACCATTGCCACGATGCCGACAATGCTCAAGAGAAATTCATAAATAGCAACTACATATTTGCCAAAAGTTGTTGGCGATTCAAGTCCGCTTGTCGTAGGAATTTCCTGCATCGGAGTCCATTTATAATCCGCGCTCACTGATTGAATATCAAAACTGCAAAACAATCCTATTGTAATAATAAGTCCGATAAAAATTATAAGTTGGATTTTTTTATTTTTAAACATAAAATAATAAATTAGAAAGCGTTTCTGTTTCTGCTCCGCCTAATCCGGGAATAATTGTCGCGATAACAGCAATAACTACTGCTATAAGAATTAGAACAACAATAAGAATAATAAAACCAGTAACACCAATTGCGGCAATTAATGCTAATATTAACGATATTATTGCCTGAACAATAGCTCTTAAAGCTGCCAATGCCGCCTGCTTTAACACTTTCATTGTCATTTTTTTAGCTGCCTGACCGGCAGCTTTTTTCGCCGTTGATTTTATTCTTTTAGCAGCCGCTTTTTCAACATAATTAACTTTCTCTTTTAAAATCTTTTTCGGAAACTGTCTACCTTTTTGTGAATATTTTTGCTGCTGTTGTTTTTGTTGAGCTTGATTAAATTCATCTATTCGTTTTTGATGTTCTTGCTGCTGTTGTTGAATAGCAGATTCTTGTATTCTTTTCTCTCTTTCTTTTTCAACGTGCCTTCTTAATGTTTCAGTAAATCTTGAAGGCATTTCTTCTTCGTATTGTTCATATTCATCATTTTCATTATCATAATTAGCCATATCTCTAAGTTTAAATAAAAAGTTAAAAATCATTTCATATTTATTGATTTTTGACTTTATGGACTTTACAAACTTTTGACTCTATCCTTTGTTTGTTAAAAAAATCGCTTTATCTACTTTCCAGGTATTATCTTCCTTAATAAATTGTATCAGGCAATTTTGATAGTAATTTTCTTCAGCCAAAGTCCGAATATTTGTTTTCATTCTTTCAGTTACCACTAAAACCTCGGCATAACCAAGTTCAAAATTAATAATTTTAGAAATAACAATTTCAGTCATTATGCCGTAAGTAGGAGAAAAAGAAGGCTGATTTTTTCTTGTTTCCAACCAAGCGTTTGTTTCCTCTCTGTATTCTACAGACATAAAATCGCTTAATGATTCAAGATTGCTGTAATTCCCTTCAGTAAAGGTTCCGTAAATTTGAGTGTAACTTTCAGCCAAGCTCACCAACTGTTCTTCTTCAGACGGCTCTTGAGGTTCAATCGGTTCTGTTATTGGCGGTTCTTCAGTAATGTTTGCTTCTGGATCTTTTTCCTTGCATCCAAAACCAGTTGTTGACAAAGCAAAGACAGTGAGAATGAGAATAAATAATGTTGTTGTTTTTGTTTTCATAATAAAAATTTAAAATGTAAATTATTTCTGCGCTAATTCTTTTTTCGCTTTTTTAATTTCTAAAAGCTGGGCCGGATCAGTAGTAACAATTTGGTCTTCAGAATAAGAAGCGACAATTTTAATCGCCGCGCGCTTAAGTCCGGCAAAAAAGATTCCTTCGCCGACATTGCTTTCCAAAAGAAGAAATCTTTCTTCGTTAGTTAGAAAAAAAGTGTCGGAAACAATATCAATCGCGGCTGGCGATTGCTTCATCAAAAGCAACAAAGACGAATTAGTGACAATCGGTTTCCCATAACGGGAAGAAAAAAAGTCCGTAATGTCCTGAGTGATTGTTGTCAATCCCAAATAATATTTTCGCGCTCTTTTGGCAATTCCAAAAGTAAAAGCCGCTCCTTCTTCGTGCTGCATCAGCCACCAGGCCTCGTCAAGAATTAAAATTCTTTTTTTCAAACGGCTTCTGACTAAAGTCCAGATATAATTTAAAATAACATACATCGCTACCGGCCTAAGCTCTTCTTCCATATCGCGGATGCTGAAAACAACTAAATTTTTGTCAACATCAACATTAGTCGGATTATTTAAAAAACCGGAAAAAATTCCTTCGGTATATTTTCTGAGCCGCAGAGATAAATTTTCCGCTCCGTCCATATTATCTAAAATCGTTTGCAGATCCTGCATTGTTGGCGGAGTAATTTTTTTAAGATTGGATTCCGGCGTGATGTCTTTCAGCGCGTATGTCTCGGTAAGAGCTTTATCTAAAATAGAATCTTCTTCCGGTGTAAGCGAACCTAACATCACTTTGACCAAGCCGATCAGTCCGGCGATATGGCTTCTTAAAATATCCGCGGCGGTTTCGTCCTCTAGAGGCGTTGGCAGATCAAAAGGATTAAGATGATATTTGGAAGTCAGAGAAATTTTTACAAAACTACCGCCAACTGTTTCAGTCAGATGCTTATATTCATTTTCCGGATCAATAATTAAGACATCTGTTCCCAACATTAAACTTCTTAAAATTTCCAATTTTACCGCGTAACTTTTTCCGCCGCCTGATTTTCCAAAGATAACCATATTGGCATTTTCCAAACTGAATCTGTCAAAGAGAATCAGAGAATTATTATGGCGGTTAATTCCATAAAGAATTCCTTGATTAGAAGTTAGATCTGAAGAAACAAAAGGAAAAGTTGTTGAAAGCGGCGATGAATTCATATTATTGCCAATCATTAATTCGTCGTTTCCCAAAGGCAAAGTTGAAGCAAATCCCTGTTCCATTTGAAAAAGCGCCGGCTTAGCGTAGACAAGCCGTGTTTCAAGCATTCCCTCAACTCGTGAAGAAATTTCGTCAAGCTCTTTTAATGACTCGGCAAAAAAAGTTATGTAAAGCCCGAATTGGAAAAGCCGCTCGCTGCCTTGCATCAAACGATCACGCAATTCTTCAGCGTCTTGTAAAGCGGTTTCCAAAATCGGATCGCGAACTTTATTTTGTTCTTCATTAATGGAAATCTGCGACTCAATCTGGGTAACTGTTTTTTTAAGATTTTTTAAAACAACTCGGCTTTCTAAAGGATGAACAAACATTGATATATCAAAAGCAGTGTCAAAATTTATAATCGGCGAAAGCCAGCTTGTTTGCAGATATCTCGGATAGGTGAAAACAAAAAGCGTTTTGACGAATTTTTCCCCGACTTGAAGATAATTGGAACTTATTTTCAGCGCCGCCGGAGCGATGATATCTTTAACCGTGGCGATTCCTTTCTGGTAAATTTTTTCCGATTCAGAAACAGCCCCTCTACTGACAGAAAGTTTGCCTTTCTTTTTATTATCTTTTTTATTGTTTTGTTTCTTTTTAAAAAACATCATATTTAATTGAAAATTTAAATATCAAAAATCAAAATGACAATGTAAAATGTTTAAATTATTTTTTGCCTTTTAATGTTAGAATGCTTGAAGCCAAAATATTAGATATTTCAATCAATTCTTCTGATAACCATTTTAGTTCACCTTGATTTCCTTTGTTAGTGTCTCTTAATAAGGTTAGCCACACTTTTGATTCGTTAGATGATTTTAATGAATAAGTGAAAAAGTTAATAAAATCTTTTTTAGAACTTGCTGAATTAGCTTCAATATAATTTGCTAAAATGCTCGTTCCGCTCCTTAAAAGTTGTTTTCCTAAAACATTACAAACGGAATCTTTAGGAAGCTTATCAATAAATTTAATTAATCTTAAAACCCAGTTGTAAAGTCTTTTCTTAAATTCATTTTTGAATTTTGCACTGTCATTTTCCATTTTGATTTTTCAATTTTGATTTTAACGCGCAATATCCAGCTCTTCTATTTTCGCCAGAATATCTTTGTCAGAAGAAATTCCCGGATTATAAATTTTATAAAGCGCTTCAACAATTTCCTGATTATCCAAAACAACCATTCTTAGTCCGATTCCGGATAAGCCGCTTAAAATATGATTCACTCTTTGAAGAAGCTGGTTTTTGTATTTTTTAAAATTTTCTTCGGAAAATTTCATTCCGCCTTTTTTTTGGCTCCTTTGAAGTCCGACACCAGTAATAATTTTATCAATAAAATTTTTCTCTTTTAATTGAACTGGTGAAAAAGGAACAGTGATATAAAATGTCTTATTAATAATATTTGCCATCTTAACCAAACCCTGGATAAATTCCAAATATTCGCTTGTCTGAATTCTCAAAAGTTCGTTCGGCTGTTCTTTTTCCTTGTCTTTAATCATTTCTAAATATTGTTTGATATTAATTTCTCGTGAATTTACCAAAATCTGAATTGGAAAATCCAAAGAATTTAAAAAACTTTGATAATGATAAACAATCGCGTCCTGCTCTTCAGTGGATTTCAAAGCAAAATTAATGCTGGAAACCATAATAACTGAACGCATTCCGCCGTTTTTAAGAACAACAACTCCGTCCTTAATTTCAGCAATATCAAGATACTCCTGAGTGCTTGATTGAGGAGGTTTTTTTTGAATTAATTTTTTTGAATGTAATAATTCCATATTTCAGTTTTTAGTTTTTATTGCCTGTGTCTCAATTCTCCAAGCCAATTCCCTTAAATGGCTTTTGTTAAATGTTCTTGTTTCAATTCCGCCGGAAGCGGAAAGTTTCTTGATTCCTCTTTTAATTTTTATTTTATCTCTTTTAAAAACTCTTTTCCAGATGTAAGCGCGTGAAGCGGTAAAAAATAAAAAAATGGACTGGAGAAAAATTATAAAGGGCCGTCCGTTCGGCTTGTAAAACGCCAAAGCGCCGAAAAATAAAAGTGTCGGCACAGCAACAGTGACAAAAAGAGACACATCGCAAAAACTCCAAAGAATAAAAAGCAGTCCGCCGGCAATTCCCAGCCACATAAATTGTTTGGCGGTAAAAGGCCCGACGATTTTGTCTTCAACATCAATAAATTGTGGAACATTATACTGCATAAAAATTCAAAGATTAAAAATCAAAATGCAAAATGACAAATCAAAATTTAAAATTTCAACCCCTCCTTATTCCTCCCCTTTATAAGGGGAGGTTAGGTGGGGTATTTTTACATTTTACATTTGTAATGTCGTTGGTTTCATTGCATCATAAAATCTCAAAAGTTTGTGGATTTTTTCTTTGTCAGATTTTGAAAGCCGGGCAATGTTAGCGTTATGGCTAATGTATTGGGCTTTTTCAATATTGGAATGTTTTTCAATTCCAATTGTCCGGTCATAATCCAAAAGCCAATTTTTTATCAAAGGCAGTTGCGGCTCTTCTTCTCTTTTAATAATTATTCTGTCTTTTCCTAATTTTTCTTCGTTGTTTCGCAGGGCTTTGTAAATTAATTCCCGCAGATCGTCTCTAATCACCTCCGGCAAAACCATCAGCCGCGTTTCTATTCTTTCTTCAATATCATTATCCGGATCATCCATTGCTTTGGCAAAATTTTCTTCAATAAATTCTGCCACTTCTTCATAACTCAACAAAGGCAGAGCAACCAATTCTAATCTGACAATTAAATTAAGATATTGGGAATACAATTTTGGTCTTTCATCACGAAGCTGATATTTAAAACGGGGATTATTTTTTTCAATCGCTTCAAAAATTTTAACCAATTCAAATGACTCCCAGACATCCCGATGAAACGCAAAATCCTCGACTTGTTTTTTGATTTCCTTAAAAGCCGCTTCACTTTTAATTTGTTCCGGAGTTAATTGGAATAAATTTATATTGTTCATAATTATTTTTTACAAAATTATTTTTCTCCGAGAACTGTTCTGGAGAGTTGTTAAGCTTTTTTCTCTTCTTCTATTTCTATTTCCTCTTCTTCTTCTATAGTTCTACGCCCTTTTTTTTCAACATCAGACAATCCTTTATTTACTATTTTAGTTTTTGCTGTTTCTTTAAAGATTTCGTCAATTCCTTCTTTAAATTCAAATCCAAACATTCCTATTTCTGATTTCAAATCATCAACTTTTGCTTCTTCCCGTTCAAATGCTTCATATAATTTTTCTAAATCTTTAGGCTTGCCTCTTAACCCCCACCTTACATGTTCAAGAGTCAAATCTCTAAGGTTCATTATTCCATCATCGCTTAAACGATATTGATTTTCCATTTTAGGATTTCCATCTTCATCTCTAACAATATTTCCTCTCTCGTCCTTAACCTCAACTTTTATTACTTTTGTAAATGTTTTCGCGTCTACAGTTTTCATTTCCATAGGTGTGTTTCCTTTAAATTTTTTATTTGATTCTTTCATTGCTGCATCTCTATCAACATAATGAAATTTTTCTGTTTTTGCGTCTTGATCAGATTGTCCATAATAAGAAGAATTGCCTTTTCTTTTTTCTAATTCCGCGACATTGCTGCTTATACGTCCGGCTTTATTTTCGCCCATCCATTTGCCCAAACTTCTTATAAACGCGTCGTAACCGTCACGCGAATTCTCAAAACCGCGAAGTTCCATTATGTCGCTTGTGTCTCCGCCAGCGGCAAGCAATTCCATATTAGCTTCAACTTTTTCATCATCCTGTTCTTCTATAGCTGTATTAACGAAATTGGTTAGAATCTTTGGATTTTTAGTTTTTGTTTTATTTTGTATATCGGCAACTCGGGATTGTCTGGCTAATTCTTCATGAGTCGGTTTTTTATAACCCATAACATAAGTTCTTTCTATTAAATCCTGCATTCGCCCGGAAGAAATGCCATAGGCCTCTGCTTCTTCATCAGCCACATGAGCGCTATAACCTCTTTTTATGGCTTCAGGACTAAGCAAACCAAGCGCTTGTTCTTTAATTCTTCCAACGCTATATTCTTTTCCGCTTTTAGTTGTCATTTTTTTCTTCGCCGCGCCTTGAACCCATTTATCAAGTCCTTTTCCTCCAGGCACACGCCTTACAACAGACCTAACTGTATCTTGCCATGGTAATTTTCCTTTTGCCAAACTGCGGCTCATATATCCGCCGACTGCTCCGCCCAGAAACGCGCCTCCAGCCGCTAATTTTCCAACTGTCATTCCTTCAACTTTATCCGCTCCCCAAATTCCCAATTGTCTGGCAATCCAAATGCTTGCGTAAAGGAAAACCATAATAACAACATAATACAAAAGATTGCCAAGAAGCGCAACGAATATTCCCGCTGATGCGCCTCCGCTTTGAGCTATTTTAGTTAATTCTGCTGGCAATTCTATCGGTACATTAATAGCTAATTCTCCGGCTAAATAAACAAAGAAAATCATAATTGGCCCAACGATAAGATATTTTGATAATTCGCTCCAATATCTGCTGGCATAACTTTTTGTTTGAGGCAAGATATTAAAAAAGAATCCGATCGGAGAAAGAATAAGTAAAATTGTTAAAGCAACCAAACGGATAATCATAAAAAGCGCCATTGCGGTATAAACTGCGGCTAAAACAATTAAAAAAACAAGAGCAAACATAATGGCAATTACCCAGCTTAAAGCATTCATCAAATCTTCAATGAATATTGATTTAAGAATTCCCCAATCACCGAACGCATCAGTAAAAATCTTAACCATATTTTTTAAACTTTGATGAACCGACGAATTAATAAAATCTCCTCCCATTAAAGCAACAAATTGATACATTAAAATCTGGCTGGCGTCAATGGCTAATTCAACAATTGGCCTGCTGAAATTAACTAAGAACGCGGCAATCAATAATGGAAGCAATAAACTTTGGGCTTTGTATGTTTGAATTCTCAAAATAGTCGCCAAAGAGATTACCAAAAGAATTAAAATAAAAAACATATTGCAGATATCTCTGATAATTGTCCAGCCACGAGCAACCATATTTGAATCAAACATATTTTGATAAAGAGTCGGAGTTAAAGTAGCATCAAAAAAACTAGCTGATAAACCAATAATAATTCCGACTAAATGAAGCAATACCCAGCAAATTATGTAAATAATGGCTAAAACAAAATTGGCTAATTTTTCAAAAAACATTGCAATTGTTTTGCCAATAAAATCAAATCCGCTTAAAGTCCCTTCTTTAGCTATTCCTCCAAGAAATTCAGTTGCGTTTGCCGGTCTAATACAATATGGATTTTCTTGCGGTCCATCATTTCTGCAAACCATTGAAGATCTACAAGTATCTTGCGGGGTGGGAGTAGTAAGCGCTGAAAAATTAACAGTAATCACGCCAATAGCTTTTAGATACCATGGATTATCATCAGACAAAGGAGAGCAAAAATTAGTAATCGCGCTTTGACAAAATTCTTCATTTCCAAAACATTGGCCTATTGGAGCATTAAGCGGAGGTTCTACTGCCCTCACTGCACCATCCCCTCCAAAAATCCCTCCAAAAATCATTACCATTAAAAAAACTCCCAAAAGAACTTTGCGGCTTGGGAATTTAAAAATTCCAAAACCGCTGAATTTTTTTGAGAGTATTTTTGCGTAGTATTTTTTTATTTTTTGTTTTAGTTTTATAAACATTGAAGCTTTGATTTACTTTTCCACAACTAATTGTATTATAGCATAATTCCCAAAAGAAAACTACAACACAATTTCCTTCGGCCAATCTGAAACAGTAATATGTTTTTCAACAAAAGGAATTTGCTCCCAAATTTCTTCAGTAATAAAAGGAATAAACGGATGAAGAAGTTTTAAATAAGTTTTTAAGCAATAATATAAAGTTTGTTGCGCGGCGATTTTTGATTTTTCATTATTATTTCCCAATCTATCCTTTGCCGTTTCAATATATTCATCACAAAAATTATGCCAAAAAGATTCATAAAGTTTTTCCAAAGCACGATGAAATTTAAAATTTTCAATATCGCTTGTTGTTTCTTTAATCAAATTATTTAAATGCTTAAGGATTTTTAGATCGTCTTTATTTTTCGTTTGAAGGCGACACGACATCGTGTCGCCTGCGTTTTTTTTGTCATTTTTCAAATTCATTAAAACAAACTTTGAAGCGTTCCAAATTTTATTGTTAAAATTCCGAAAATTCTTGCAGCGTTCGTCCATAATATTTTTTGAAACCCAGATATCCCGGGCGGCGATTGAGTAAGAAACTAAAGTCGCGCGCAAGCTGTCAGTTCCCCATTTTTCAATCATTTCCATTGGCTCAAAGCCGTTTCCCAATGATTTGGAAAATTTTCTTCCTTTGAGATCGCGCATTGTTCCGTGAAAAAACATATTTTTAAATGGAATCTCGCCGGTGAATTTTTTAGCCGACATAATCATCCTGGCAATCCAAAGATATTTTATTTCCGGAGCGGAAATTTCAAAATCAGCCGGAAAATATTTTTTAAATTCTTCTGTCTGTTCTGGCCAGCCCAAAGTGGAAATCGGCCAAAGCCAGGAAGAAAACCAAGTATCAAGAACCTGCTCGTCTTGTTTTAAATCTTGCGAACCGCAAACCGGACATTTTTCTGGTTTTGTTCTTGAAACAACAATTCCTTTTTTTTCTTTATTAAAATTTTCTTTATCATCGTTTTCCAAACAATTCTGACAATAATAAACAGGCATCCTATGTCCCCACCAAAGCGATCTGGAAATGCACCAGTTGTGGATATTTTCTAACCAGTCAGTCAAAATTTCTCCGTATCTTGAAGGATAAAAATTGATTTCTTGATTTTTAATCGCTTTAATCGCCTCTTCAGCCAA
>DAOWLE010000015.1 GCA_030643545.1 bacterium
CACAGTTCGCCAAGTCCAATCCCAATTGGCAATGAGGGAATATGAAAATTTGTAGGAAATTATAAATCCTCCCCCTTTTTAAAGGGGGATTAAGGGGGATTTTTAGAATGAATATTAAGAAACTGATTGAAACTTGTAGAAATTTATTGTTATTTATTTTAATCTTTTTAAAACTTTGTAGGGACAAAAAATGTTTTGTTCTTGTTAAAGTTTTTTAGAAAAAGAAAGGAGCAAATTATGAATATTTTTGAAAGAGAATTTAACCCAGAAAAAAAATTTATGGGACCAAATATTCCGAAAAAGATAATTGAAGATTATGTAAAATTTAAAGAAGAAAGGGAGAATGAAAGATTAGAAAAAGAAGGAAGAAAGTATCTTTATCCTCAAAGCGAAAGAGAAGAAGCAATGCAAGGAATATTTGACGAAATAGCCAAAAAATATATTCAACGCGAATCTGTTTCTGGTGACGAATTCAATGAGTTAGTTGAAAAATTTCAGAAAGCTCAAAAGATAGAAAGAAAAGAAGCAGAGAACATTCAAGATTTCAAAAAGGAGTTATCAAAAGAAAAAATAGATGAAATCGTAGAAAAATATGGACTATTTAATGAGCAAAAGAATGAAGAGAGTTATAAAATAATTGAAAAAGCGGAGGAAGAAATAAGAAATTTATCAACACTAACTTTGACTAGAATTTTACTCAATTCAGGATTACATATAGAAAAAATATATTTAAATACTGGTAAAAACGAAACTACTAATATTGAATATGCTATTTCGGGAGAATTATTTAATAGACCTGATTGTTATGAATCTTTAGTTAAAGCACAAATTGAAGGTGTTATGGAAGGAACAACAAAAAAAAATAAATTTGAGGAGGATTTTAAAATTATGGAAGATAATCCAGAAAAGATTTTGAAAAACTTAAAGTAAATTTAAGGAAAATAAAAGTACCGAAGAAGAATAAAATTTTTTATTTCATTATGCCAAAAAACTGCCAAAAAGAAATTAAAAAAATCACCAATATGATTGTGGAGAATTATGATATTAAAAAATCGTAAATACAATCGATTACAAAATTACGATTATTCACAAAACGGATATTATTTTGTAACAATTTGTACAAAAGACAAAATTGAATATTTTGGAAAAATTGAAAATGAAAAAATGATTTTAAATGAGATTGGAAAAATCGCAAATCAATGCTGGTTAGAAATTTCCAAACATTTTCCAGATGTAAAATTAGATGAACATATGATAATGCCAAACCATTTACACGGAATTGTAGTTATTGAAAATAATCCCGTAGGGAACAATAATTATTGTTCCAATCATATTGATTATTATTCCAACAATACAAGGAACGAAAATTTTCGTTCCCTACAATTTCGACAAAAATGGCATGGCGCAAAATCACATTCATTGTCATCAATTATTCGTGGATTTAAAATCGGTGTAACGAAATGGTGTCGAAATAATAATTATGAATTTTTCCAATGGCAAAAATCGTTTTATGACCATATTATCCGCAATGAAAAATCTTTAAGTAATATTCGTGAATATATTAGAAATAATCCATTGAAATGGGAATTAGATAGAAATAATATGGAAAATTTGTATATGTGAATTCATATTATCTGTAGGGAACAAAAATTTTTGTTCCCTACAAAGCAAATATTTTCATTTCATGTGGAACAATAATTGTTGTTCCCTACAAACAGAATATTTTATTTTATACAAGGAACAATGATTATTGTTCCCTACAGGATTAACAAATATTTACATGATTGAACGAAAAAAAATCATTATAGCATTTCTAATTTTCATATTTTTTTTGCCTTTAAATTTATTTGCTTCGGAAAACCAGAATGATTCAACTTTTATTAAAGAACAAATCAGAACCAAGCAAGATGAATTGTATGAAGTTAGAAAAAAAATTGATGAAATAGAAATAAAAATTGAAGAAAGCCAAAAGGAGCAAACGACTTTGCAGAATGAATTGGAAATTTTTAATGAAGAAATCAAGAAAACAGAATTGGAAATTCAAGAAACGGATTTAAAAATTGAAAATACAAAATTTGCTATTGAAGGAAAAATTAAAGAAATTCAAATAATTGAATTGGAAATCAGCCAGCAGAAAGAAATTTTAGCTGGTTTTTTAAGAGAAATATACGAGCAAAATCAAGTTTCTTTTTTGGAAATTATTCTTAAAAAAGAAAAAGCGTCTGATTTTTTCAACGGTATTCAGGCGTTAGAAAATGTCCAGGAAAAAATCCGCCAAGCATTAGAATATATTAAAATATCAAAAGAAAGATTGGAAGTCCAGAAAGGAATGCTTGAAAAAGAAAAAAAACAAGAAGAAGATTTTAAAAAACTTCAGGAAGAGCAGAGAATAACTTTAGACAATCAGAAAAAAACCAAAGAAGAATTACTCATTCAGACAAAAGGCAGGGAAAAAGAATTTCAAAAACTTTTTATGAAAAACAAGAATTTACTTTTTGAAATTCAAGGACAGATTTTTCGCTTACAGAGTTTGGGCGCGCCGATAAATTTTGAAGAGGCGAAAAAACAAGCGCTTGAGGCTGCTTCCCTGACTAATGTTCGCCCGTCTTTTCTTTTGGGAATTTTAAAAGTTGAATCAAATTTAGGAACAAATGTTGGCGGCGGCCGATGGAAAGAAGATATGTCTCCGCGGCACTGGGATGATTTTTTTGAAATTTGCCAAGAATTAAAAATAGATCCGGACAAAACGCCGGTTTCCAGAAAACCGACTTCTTACGAGGGCTGGGGCGGAGCAATGGGGCCGGCGCAGTTTATGCCTTCAATCTGGCAGGGTTATAAGCAAAAAGTTTCCAAAGTTATCGGGCATTATCCGCCAAACCCTTGGAATTTACGCGATGCCTTAACAGCAATGGCTTTGAAATTATCAAGAGTGCCCGGAGTCAGCGAACATAATTTTGAAGCGGAATACGAAGCCGCTGGCTGGTATTTTGCCGGAAGCCGCTGGAGAAATTTTACCTGGTATTCTGATAAAGTGATGTGGTACGCGGAAAAATATGAAGGACTTTTAAAAGTTGAAAGTTTATAAAGTCAAAAGTCCATAAAGTCTGTAAAGTTGAAAGTTAATTTTCCCCCTTTTTAAAGGGGGGGTTAGGGGGGATTTATAGGTTGAATATTTTGAAACTAAAAGAAACTTATAGAAATTAAGTAGAAATTAAATTGAAACTAATTGAAATTGGGAAATTTATTGTCATACTCACGTTTCCTACGGCCGTAGAAAACAGGAGATAATTTTAATTTTTAAAAAATATTAAAGTAAGAATTTTTGAATAAAAAAAAGAGGCACAGCAACTATAATAAGTTGGTGCCGTATTTCAGAAGAGGACGAGATGTTTTCCCATTATTTCTTTATCTATTTTTCGTGCTTCGTCATCGGTAAGACCAAGAACTCTTTTCATTCCTCTTAACTCGGTTATGATAAGAGTTATGTCGTGGTGTTCTGCGGGATTTGTATTTTTCTGACTTTTTCTATCATACTCGCGAATTTTATCTTTATAAATTTCCAGACCTTCTTCTATTGTTCTAATGTTCTAAACATTTTTTCCCCTCCTAATTTTTTTCCTCTTCAACTAATTCTAACCAATCAATATCTATCGTTACTTCTGGTTTTTTGTCTTCTTTAAACTTTACGCCATTATCGCTGTCAATACTTTCTATGGTGAGCACTCCTGTTAATCCAAGATTTCTTGCTATTTTTTTGTATTTATTCTTAAACTTTACTTTACTTCCTTTTTCTATTTCACCCATTCTATCTCCCTCCTTATAATATTTCTATCATAGGATTGGTTTTTTGTCAATAGGAAAGCGAAATTTCAAAATGTTTTAATTTGTCATTCCTGCGAAGGCAGGAATCCACGAATACCAATAATAATATTTAATGAAACAAAAACAATATTATTTATACATAACAGTAAGCAGAAAAGAAGGCACTTTATATGTTGGTACAACGAACAATTTATTAAAAAGAATCTACGAACATAAAAATAATCTTATTGATGGATTTACCAAAAAATATAATGTTCATAAGCTTGTTTATTACGAAGAAACTAATGATATTCAAAACGCTATTCAAAGAGAAAAGCAAATAAAAAAATGGAAAAGAGAATGGAAAATGAATCTGATTAAAAAGTTTAATCCTAATTGGAAAGATTTGTATTATGATTTGGTTGGTTAAAATGCCTTTTTTATTTTTATTATTTCTTTATATTTTGTCATTCTTATATAAAGATAATAAAATGTAATAGTGGATTCCCGCCTGCGCGGGAATGACAGAGAGAGCGGAGAGTGGGAATGACAGAGCAAAAACAGAAAAAATGGGAACGATAAAAAGCGATTTTTTTATGGAGTTATATAATTTAACAATTAAACAAGCCCAGGAAAAATTATCAGCGAAGGAAATTTCCGCTGAGGATTTAACAAAAGCGTTTATCGGGCGAATTGAAAAAAACGATTCAAATATCAGCGCTTTTTTGACGCGAACTTTTGATAATGCTTTGGAGCAGGCGAAAAAAATTGACAAAAAAAGAATTCAGGGCGAAAAATTAGGCGGACTGGCTGGAATTCCAATGGCGGTTAAAGATAATATTTTAACTGAAGAAATTAAAACAACCGCCGGGTCAAAAATTCTGGAAAATTATATTGCTCCGTATGACGCGACTGTTTTTAAAATTTTAAAAAATCAAGGAGCGATTTTATTAGGCAAAACAAATTTGGATGAATTTGCCATGGGATCTTCAACGGAAAATTCCGCTTTCCAAGAAACAAAAAATCCTTGGGATATAAATCGTGTGCCCGGCGGTTCTTCGGGCGGTTCTGCCGCGGCTGTTGCCGCTTCAGAATGTATTTTTGCTTTGGGTTCTGATACTGGCGGGTCAATCCGCCAGCCTGCGTCTTTTTGCGGCGTAGTTGGTTTAAAACCGACTTACGGACGGGTTTCCCGATTCGGTTTAATCGCTTACGGATCTTCTTTGGACCAAATCGGTCCGATAACTAAAAATATTGAGGATGCGGCGATTGTTTTAAAATCAATTTCCGGAAAAGATAAATTTGACTCAACATCGTCTAACGAAAAAGTTTCAGAATATTCTGATTCCTTCAAATCAAAGGAAAAAATCAAAATTGGAATCATTAAAGAATACTTTGCTGAAGGAATTAATTCAGATGTAAAAAAAACAATTCAAAACGCAATTGAAAAATTAAAAGAAGTCGGATGCGAAATTGAAGAAGTTTCTTTGCCAATGACCGAATACGCTTTACCTGTTTATTATCTTTTGGCAAAATCAGAATGTAGTACAAATCTTTCCCGTTATGACGGAGTAAAATATGGATATTCGGCGGACAAAGAAAATTCAGAAGAAGTTAAAAATTTAATTGACGCTTATTTTGTTTCCCGCGAAAAAGGTTTTGGCAAAGAAGTGAAACGAAGCATAATGATGGGGACTTACGCTTTGAGCGCCGGGTATTATGACGCTTATTATTTAAAAGCGGCAAAAGTCAGAACTTTAATTAAGGAAGAATACCAAAAAGCGTTCCAAAAATTTGACTGTTTGATTGGACCAACCGCTCCGACAACCGCTTTTAAAATCGGAGAAAAAATTGAAGATCCTTTGACAATGTATTTATCGGATATTTATACGGTACCGATTAATTTAGCCGGCTTGCCAGCGATTTCCATTCCTTGCGGTTTTGTAAAACCGGAAGAAAATTCAAATGAATTACCGGTCGGCTTGCAAATTATCGGGAATTATTTTGATGAAGAAAAAATTTTACAGCTGGCAAATCTTTATGAAAAAGAGACAGAGTGGAATTTGAAAAATCCAAAAATATAATTTTTTAAATTTATGGAAGAATTAATTTCTTACATTCCTCAAGAATATATTGATTTTATTGAAACTGAAATTCCCTGGGCAGTTGATGTTTTTTTCGCTATTAAATATTTCTGTATAATTTTTACGGTTATACTTTTAATTGCTTTTATTTTGGTTCTTTTGCAATACAACATGCGCGGAGCAACGAGAATGGCTTTTCAGGGAGCTGATGTTCCAAAATCATCTCCGAGCAAAGTTCAGAAAATTTGGCGAAATATTTTAAAGCGATTAGATTCAAAAGATTCAGAAGCGTATAAATTAGCGGTTGTTGAAGCGGATAAATTTTTTAACGAGATGCTGGAAACGCTTGGATATAAAGGAAAAGATTTTGAGGAAAGAATAGAGAGAGTTTCTCCAGACGGAATTTCTAATTCAGAAAATATTTATCAAGCTCACGAAACCGCGGAAAAAATTATCAAGGATTCCAAATTTGAATTATCATTGGAAAAAACTAAAAATATTTTAGAAAACTTTGAAAAAGCGCTGAAGGAAATTGATGTTTTATGAAGGGATTTAAACAAAAAGAAAATTTAAAAATATGAAACCAAAATTCAAAATTGGCATTGACGCGCGGATGTACGGGAATGAACAAACTGGCATTGGAAATTACATTAAGCATCTGATAAAATATTTAGCGGAATTCGATCAGGAAAACGAGTATCGGATTTTTTTATTAGAGCCGGAATTTAGCAGATTTGTTTTGCCGGGAAAAAATTTCAAAAAAATAAAAGTTACGGCTCATTGGTACAGCTGGACCGAGCAAATTATTCTGCCTTTTCAATTTAGGAAAGAAAAATTAGATTTAATTCACTTTCCTCATTTCAACGCGCCTATTTTTTATTTTGGAAAAAGAGTAATAACTATTCATGATTTAACGCCGAAGTTTTTTCCAGGGCATAAAATGAATTCATTTTTCCGCCGCGCTGGATTTTGGCTTGTTTTTTATTTCGGAATTAAAAAAGCAAAAAAAATAATTGTTCCGTCAAAAGCGACAAAAAACGATATCATAAAATATTTTAAAACTAAATTGGAAAAAATTGAGGTTATTTATGAAGGCGTTGATCAGCCAGCAGCCAGCAGCCAGCAGCCAGCAGCCGGCAAATACATTCTCTACATTGGGGTTTGGAGGAACCATAAAAATTTAGTCGGACTGATCAAAGCGTTTAATATTCTTTTGAAAAAATATAATGTTGATTGTAAATTGGTTCTGGGCGGCAAGGAAAATCTTTATTATCCAGAAATAAAAAAAACTTTACTGGACTTGAATTTAGAGAAAAATATTATCTGTCCTGGATTTATTCCGGAAAAAGATCTATCAGCTTTTTATCAAAACGCCGAGTTGGTTGTTATCCCTTCTTTTTACGAGGGTTTTGGTTTGGTCGGTTTAGAAGCGATGTCTTTGGGTAAGCCGGTTGTTTGTTCAGACATTCCGGCTTTGAAAGAAGTTTTTGGTTCGGCGGCGCTTTTTTTCAATCCTGATAATCCGTCTGATATGGCGGAAAAAATTTTTAAAGTTTTAAAAGACAAAAAAATAAAACAAAATTTAATTGCTAAAGGATTTGAGCAGATTAAAAAATACAGCTGGAAAAAAATGGTTCAGAGGACTTTGGAAATTTACAAAGAAGTTTTAAAAAACGGACTTGGCAAATAACATGAAATTAGTTATTATTAAATAGAAGGAAAAAAAATATGAAAAAACAATCCAAAAAAAAATACCAAGCCCTGACCGGAAACGGGGCTGTTGCTGAAGCGATGCGCCAGATTAATCCTGATGTGGTCGCCGCTTATCCGATTACGCCGCAAACGGAAATCGTGGAAAATTTTGCCCAGTTTGTCGCTGACGGAAAAGTTTCTACAGAATTTATCCGGGTTGAATCAGAACACAGCGCTTTGAGCGCGGCTGTCGGCGCGTCCGCGGCTGGAGCGCGGACAATGACCGCGACTTCAAGCCAAGGACTGGCTTTAATGCATGAAATTCTTTTTGCTGCTTCAGGGCTTCGCACGCCGATTATTATGCCGGTTGTTAATCGCGCGCTGTCAGCGCCGATAAATATTCATTGCGACCATTCTGACACTATGGCTGAACGGGATTCCGGCTGGATTCAAATTTATTGTGAAGACGCTCAGGAAGTTTATGACAATACTTTAATTGCTTTGAAATTAGCCGAAGACAAAGAAATTTTATTACCGGCAATGATTTGCCAGGACGGATTTATTATTTCTCACGCGGTGGCAAATGTTTTAACTCTTGAAGATAAAGAAGTCAAAAAATTTATCGGCGAATACAAACCGGATTGTCCTTTGCTTGATATTTCCCATCCGATTACTATCGGACCTTTGTGTTTAACTGATTCTTATTTTGAAGTAAAGTATCAGCAAGTTGAAGCAATGAATCGGGTTTTTAAAACTTTTCAAAAAGTTAACAATGAATTTAAGAAACTGACTGGCCGTGGTTATGATTTTTTTGAAGAATATAAAATGAACGGCGCTGAAAAAGCGATTATTGTTTTGGGCTCAACCGCCGGTACAGCTAAAGTCGCGGTTGATGAATTGAGAAAAAAAGGAGAAAAAGTCGGGCTTATTAAATTACGGCTCTTCCGCCCGTTTCCAGAAAAAGAAATTATTCAGGCGTTGAAAAATATTTCTGCGATTGCTGTTTTGGATCGGGCGATTTCATTTGGCAGTTACGGTCCGGTTTTTATTGAAATCCGTTCGGCTTTGCATAAACTTGAAAAGAAAATAAAAATTTCCAATTATATTTACGGATTGGGCGGACGTGATATTACTGTTGATGACATTAAAAAAGTTTTTGAAGATTTAGAAAAAGGAAAAAGCAAAAAAGAATTGAATTTTATTGGATTAAAGAAATAAAAAAATGGGAGTCAGTTAATTTATTTAATTACTGCTCCCAAAGTTATTTTTTTCTTTTTTTGAGAAACGCTACTGCTGCTATCGCGAAAAAAACTGCTATCCAATTCATCCCTGGAGTTTCTGGCTCTTTTATTCCTGGTATTGTTGTCGGTGGCGGCGATGGTCTTTGTGTTGGCGATGGTGTTAAAATTTCTGGCGAGTAGGATGTTGACACTGGCAATGGAGTTGTTTTTTCTATCGTTGGCATTGTTTCCTGTATTTCAGGCAAAATATTTTCTTCAATTATAAGATTTCCGTCTTCATTTTTGCCTTTTTCAAATATTGATATTTTACAATTTCCTTCTCTTGTTTTTTCAGGAGTAATATCATTGATTGTAAATTCAATATTTCTATTTCTACCCCAATTCCAATCTATTTCAGTATCGCCTTCAACTGCCATAAATGGTCCGGAAAATCTCCATTTAATAATAGTATTTTCTGGCAAGTTTATTATTCCGTAAACTCTTATTTTTGTTTTACTATCATCAGTCCATTCTATTTTAATATCCATCTGCGGATCTTCGGTTTTTACTTTTATTTCTTTTGTTGTCATTAAATCGCCACTTCCAGCAATACCAACAGTATTACTGTGAATAATATCTATTATTACTTCCAATGTTTTGCTTTCTAACAATCGCCAATCCTTTAGAAGTTCTTGTATTGTTTTATTTGTTCCGTAATTATCTTTTCCTGGAGAAACAATAATTACAGTATAGCTTTTTATTTCTGGAAGAAAAAAATATCCGCTCACTTCACACCCACCGCCTGAAATTTCTCTGTCTGGCCAAAATGGTTCATCGAAAGTATGGATATTCCTTTTTTCGTCTATCAAAATTATATCAACGAAACTTTCACAGTCAATAATTGTTTCAAATTTTATTTTTATCTCCACCTCTTCGTTTTTAGGTATTATTATCTTTAATTCTTCAGGTGTTTCCTTATAACCGATAATTTGACTGGTGTCGTCTATTTCCATTTCCAATTTCATTTTTTCAACCCAATACCCATTTACCGTTGCAACAAGCAATATTCCCGCGATTATTAATCCAATAACTACCACCAAAATTTGCAAAGAACTTTCCCTCTTTTTCATTTTATTTTACCTCCTTTAAAAAGAAAAAACTAATTTCTCTTTTCAAAGGAAGTAAAAAGAATTTTTCTTTTCATTATTATATTATAGTATGTTTTAAAAAAACTGTCAATCTTTTGCTTGTTTTGACTTTATTTTTTAAAAGAAAAATATTATGGAAGAATTAGTGAATACTTTAATCAATAAAGGACATCTTAAAACTTCGGCGCTTATTGAAGCTTTTCGTAAAATTGATCGAGCTGATTTTGTGCTGCCGTCAGAAAAATACAGAGTTTATCACGATATTCCTCTTCCAATCGGTTATGGACAAACAATTTCCCAGCCGTCTACAGTTATTTTTATGCTTGAACAACTCCAACCGCAAAAAGGAGATAAAATTTTAGATGTCGGTTCCGGTTCTGGATGGGTGACAGCTTTGCTGGCTCAAATTGTCGGCATATCAGGCGAGGTTTACGCTCTTGAAAGAATTGAAGCTTTGAAAGCGTACGGCGAAAAAAATATTGCCAAATATAATTTTATTGAAAAAAAAATTGTTAAATGTTTCTGCGCTGACGGAACAAACGGCTGGCCTACTAGAGCGCCATTTGATAAAATTATTGTTTCAGCTTCATCAGAAAAAATTCCTTGGCCGTTAAAAGAACAATTAAAAGTTAACGGGCGAATGATAATTCCGATTTCAGACAGTCTTTGGTTGGTTGACAGGAAGTCAGAAGACCAATTTGAAGAATGCGAATTTTCCGGATTTGTTTTTGTTCCTTTAGTAAAAGATTAAATTTTTTATGTCTAAAAAAAATATTGTCATTACAACAATTTTAATTTTCGCTTTAATTATTATCAGCGGATGGTTTTATTTTGAATGGCAGATAAATTATCCAATTAGCCAGAATTCCACGGAGAAAAATTTTGTTATTGAAAAAGGCGAGGGAGTTAAAAAAATCGCTGCTGATTTGGAAAAGAGCGGCTTGATTAAAAATGCTTTTTATTTTGAAACTTATGTTTGGCGGGAAAAAATAGAAAAAAAACTCCAAGCAGGAGAATATTTATTAAAGGAAAATATGAATATTCCAGAAATTGTTGAAATTTTAATCAAGGGTGAAATAATTTCCAACCAGAAAAAAATCACTATCATTGAAGGATGGAAAATAAATGATATAGGCGGGTATTTGCAGGAAAATAAAATTATTTCAGCAAAAGAATTTGAAACAGCGGCAAAAGGTTGGCGCGGCGGCAAAAATTACCAGTATGATTTTTTGAAAAATTTGCCAGCAAAAGCAAGCTTGGAAGGGTTTCTTTTCCCGGACACTTATTTTATTTACGAAGACGCAAACGCTGAAGATATTATTGATAAAATGCTGAAAAATTTTGACAAATATTTAACAAAAGAAATGCGCGATGAAATTAAAAAGCAGAATAAATCTATTTTTGAAATTATTACTATGGCCGGTCTTTTAGAAAAAGAAGTGAGGACTGGCAAGGACAGGAAAATTGCTGCCGGAATATTTTACAAAAGAATTGAAGAGGAGATACCTTTGGAATCATGCGCCACAATTGCTTATATTTTAAAAAAAGACAAACGACAATATTCTTTTGAAGACACAAGAATTGAGTCGCCTTATAACACTTATTTAAATAAAGGATTGCCGCCCGCCCCGATTTGCAATCCTGGCGAGAGCGCGATAAAGGCGGCGATTTGGCCTGAAAAATCAGAATATAATTTTTTTCTTTCCAAAGAAGATGGTGAAACAGTTTTTTCCAAAACTTTGGAAGAGCATAATTCAGCTAAAGCAAAATGGGTAAAATAAAAAATATGGAAAAATTTATCATTAAAGGCGGGAAACCGCTTCAAGGAACAATTAATGTTTTCGGATATAAAAACGCAGCCGGAGCAATACTTTCAGCAGCTCTTTTAACTGAAGACGAAGTGATTATTAGTAATCTTCCGATAGTAGATGATGTTTTAAATTTGATTAAAGCAATGGAAAGCATTGGCTGTGAAGTTGTTTGGCTGGGAAAAAGAAAAATAAAAATTAAAGCCGGGAAAAAAGTTGATCCGAGAAAAATGGATTTTCATTTAATTAGCAAAATGAGAGTGGCGATTTTGTTTATGGGTCCGCTCCTGTCTCGTTTTAAAAATTTTAAAATTTCTCATCCGGGCGGAGACAAAATCGGTTTGCGTCCGATTGACACTCATCTTTTAGCTTTTGAAAAATTAGGTGCGAAAATTAAAGAAGACGGCGATTTTTATTATTTTAAAGCGAAAAAACTTTTCGGCGCTGAAATTGTCCTGAAAGAATTTTCAGTTACCGCTACGGAAAATATTATGATGGCCGCCGCTTTAATTCCCGGAAAAACAATTATCAAAGGCGCCGCCGCCGAACCGCAAGTTCAGGATTTAGGAAAAATGCTTAAAAATATGGGAGTAAAAATTGAAGGATTAGATTCTCATACGATTGTTATTGAAGGGCGAAAAAAATTGAAAGGCGTTTCCCATAAAATTATTTCTGATCCGATTGAAACAGCGACTTTTATTATTGCCGGCGCGATTACTCCGGGCGAGGTAACTATTAAAAATATTCAGCCGGAACATTTAGATTTGTTTTTAGATAAATTGGAAGAAATCGGAATTAATTTTCAAAAAAAAAGCAATTCAATCACTGTTTTTTATTCTCCGAATTTAAAACCGGCAAAAATACAAGCGCTGATTTATCCGGGATTTCCGACCGATTTTCTTCCGTTTATTGCCGCGCTTTTAACTCAGGCAAAAGGAAAAAGTTTAATTCATGATCCTTTGTACGAATCCCGGCAAAGCTATCTTCAGGAATTGAGAAAAATGGGCGCGGACATTGAAATTGTTGATCCGCATCGGGCGATTATTTTCGGCAAAAAGCCGTTGAGCGGACTGACTATTGAAAGCTGGGATATTCGCGGCGGCGCTTCTTTGGTTATTGCCGCGCTTATGGCAAAAGGAGAAACGATTATTAAAAATATTTATCAAATTGACCGCGGCTATGAAAAAATTGAGGAAAGATTGCAAAAATTAGGAGCGGATATTAAAAGAGTTAAATAAATATGACAACAGAAACAATTATTGAAAATATTTTAAAAAAAACATTGTTTCTCTGGCTGCCGATTGTGGCAATCAGCGAACTTATAAAAGATCTCTTAGCAAAAAATAAAAAAGAGTAAATTTTGATTTCACTTGAATTTAAACAGGGGAATTTTTTCAAATAAAAAAAAGAAGGCAAGATTTAATCTGCCTTATTTTAATGGCGGTTTTTTTAAATTTTTATTTATCCAATCCGTATTTTTCAATTTCTTTTTTAATAAACGGAATGCTCAACCACCACTCATTCATATTTGTTTCTTTAATAACTTCAAATAATTTTTTTGCTGAATCGGTTTTCAAATTGCGCGCGTCATAGTTAATCCACATTTTAGCCGTTTTAATATCAACAATTCCTTTATCAATATAACATTTCATTTGGACAATTGCTTCTAACTTATCAGCGTCTCTGGCAATAATTGCTTCGGGCGTATTTTTTTCTTGAAATTCTTGATAAATTTTTCCTAATTCATTTTTAAATGGAAGTTTTTCAATTTGTTCATAAAAAGCTTTTTCTGCCGCTTGTTCTTTGCTTGAGCCAAGATAATATCTATTAAGTGTATGAATATCGTCAGTTCTTGTTTCTTCATTATCATGAAATAAAGCGATCAAAACTGCTCGCTCGGCATTTGCTTTTTCCATTTTTCCAAGAATAAAAGCGATCTGCGCGGCGGCTAAAACATGCTCGGCAACGCTATCTGGATTTTCAATTCCCATTGAAGTTACTCCGCTTCTCGGCGTTCTTTTTAACTGCATTAATTCAAAGAAAAAATTCGCTATTTTTTTTAATTCTTTATTTTCCATTTTTGAAATTATTTTAAATTTATACTTTATAACTATCTTTATTATACAAAGACAAAAAAGGATCGTCAACCCCGTTTATTTCGCTTGTTTTTCAAGGAATTTTAAAATATAAAGAGAAATCTTTTTCCGACAGCGTTTCCAGATTATAATAAGAGCAATAATGGCAATCGCGCCGAAAAGAACTAATCGCCAAGGGAAGACAATGAAAAATTTTGTTGCTTCTATCTGCTCGCCGTTATATTTCACATTTACTTTGGCTTTGAAAATTCCGCTTAGATTTTTTTTGCGCCAGCGCGAAGTAAATTCTCTGGTTGAAGACGGATAAACATAATCATTTTTTAATTCGGCTTCAGTTATTTTTTTGCCGAATATATTAAAAATTTCAATCTTTCCTTCTGGCAAAAAATGAATATTGCCGGTATTTTCAATTTTTATCGCAAAATCTATCGGGCTGCGTTCGCCGATAAATGGAATATCAAAAGAGGCAAAATGCCCTTTTTTTATTTCTTCTTCTTTTTTAACATTCGCAAGAATTAAAATTCCAAAATCAGAACTTTTAATTTCTGAATTTTTTCCTTCAAAAATAATAGCTCCGTAATGCCCGCCTGATTTTGCGTTTTCCGGAACTCTAACAATAAAGTTTATAGTTTTTGTTTCAAACGGCTTTAAATTTATTTCCAAAAATTCAGGTATAATCCAATCTTTCATTTCAAATCCAGTTTGTTCATCGGTGAATTCAAGAGCGCCGTTTTTATCAATCACTTTATAATTTTTTACAGACAATTTCATTCTTACTGAAAAATCGCCAGTGTTGCTAATCTGGGAATTAGCTTTATATTTTTTGCCCGGCAAAACATCCATGGGAATTTTTGCCGGCGACAAAGTCAGCCCTTTTGCCTGAACGTTTGAATTTAAAAAGGCAAAATTTCCCAATATTAAAAATGCCAGTATAATAAATAGTAAAATTTTGTTTATTTTAACCATATTTTTGTGAGAAATTATTAATTTACTTTAATTTACTTTAGTAAATCATTATAACAAAATAAGATTTTTTTGTCAAGAATTTAGTTGGGCTTAATCCAGCCCCAGATTTTAGAAAAATTATCTATTATAACTCAACTATCCTAATTTACTTCAAATTATTTTTTTTATCATACTTTCTTTTAAAATCTGGAGCTGGGTTGACAAAATTTTAAACATTTGATATAGTTAAATAACCAGTTCAGTATATTAAATAATTTAAATAAATAATAATATTATTAAAATTAATTTTATTATTTAAGAAAGGAAAAAATATGCAAATTAAACCATTGGGAGACAAAATTGTCTTAAAGCCGATTTCCGAAGAAGAAAAAACCGAGAGCGGAATTATTTTGCCTGACACGATTGAAAAAGAAAAACCGGAACAAGGCGAAGTTATCGCCGTCGGTCCGGGCAAAGCGTTGGAAAACGGAGGACGGGCGATAATGGAAATTAAAACAGGCAACAAAGTTCTCTTTAAAAAATACAGCCCGGACGAATTTGAAATTGGAAAAGAAAAATTTTTGGTTGTTTCGCAGGAAGATATTTTGGGTGTTATTGAATAATATCTCGTTAATCAATCGCAAATTGTTTCGCGAATGAATCGCGAATATAAAAATATAAATAAAAACCAAAATTATTCCAAACTATTTCAAAGTATTCCAAAATAACTCAAAATCCAAATTTTAAAATAAGGAGATTTGTTTAATATTTAGTTATTTAATATTTGGATTTATTTTGAAATAATTTGGGTTTTGGAACAGTTTGAAATTAATTATTATCTTTAAAAAATTAACTAAATTCCATTTACTTTTATATTTAATAAAAGAATGGATAAAGGAAGGAAAATAATACTATGGCTAAACAAATTAAATTTGACGAGCAAGCCCGCAAGGGACTTGAAAGCGGCGTTAATAAATTGGCTGACACAGTCAAAGTGACGCTCGGACCAAAAGGGGAAAATGTCGTTTTAGACAAAGGTTTTGGCGCGCCGACAATTACCAATGACGGTGTTTCAATCGCCAAAGAAATTGAATTGGAAGACAAATTTGAAAATATCGGCGCTGAAATTGTTAAAGAAGTTGCTGATAAAACAAATGATATTGCCGGCGACGGAACAACTACCGCTGTTGTTTTAACTCAGGCAATTATCAAGGAAGGGTTAAAATATGTGGCAATGGGAGTCAATCCTTTGGGAGTGAGGCGGGGGATTGAATCAGCCAGCGAGCAAGTGGTAAATTATCTAAAAAACAAAGCGAAAAAAATTGAAAGCAAAGAAGAAATTGCTCAAGTAGCGACTATTTCCGCCGATGACGCGGAGGTCGGAAATTTAATCGCCGAAGTAATGGAAAAAGTCGGCAATGAAGCTCCGATTACTGTCGAGGATTCAAAAACTTTTGGTTTGGAAAAAGAAATTGTTGAAGGAATGCAGTTTGACAAAGGATATATTTCGCCTTATATGATTACTGACGCGGAAAAAATGGAAGCTGAATTCAATGATGCTTATATTCTTATCACTGACAAAAAGATTTCTTCAATCAGCGAAATTTTGCCTCTTTTGGAAAAGATTGCCAAAGAAGGAAAAAAAGATATTGTCATTATCGCTGACGAAGTTGAAGGCGAGGCCTTAGCGACTTTGGTGGTCAATAAATTACGCGGAACTTTTAACGCTTTGGCGGTTAAAGCTCCGGGATTTGGAGATCGCCGAAAAGAAACTTTGGAAGATATTGCTGTTTTAACCGGCGGCCAGGTGATTTCCGAAGAAGTCGGATTAAAATTAGAAAACGTTGAAGTAAATATGCTTGGGCAGGCGAGAAAAGTTATTTCCACCAAAGAGACAACAACGGTTGTTGAAGGAAAAGGAAATGCGGAAGCGATTAAAAAACGAATAAGCCAAATCAGAACAGAGCTTATAAAAAGCGAATCGGATTTTGACAAAGAAAAACTGCAGGAGCGATTAGCAAAACTTTCCGGCGGGGTAGCGGTGATTAAAGTCGGAGCGGCAACCGAAACAGAATTAACTTACAAAAAACATAAATTAGAAGACGCTTTAGCGGCGACAAAAGCGGCCGTTGAAGAAGGAATAGTTCCGGGCGGCGGAACCGCTTTGATTAAAGCCGGAGTGGCTGTTGAAAAAGATTTTCAGGAAGAAAGAATAAAAATTTCCCCGGAAGACGAAGCGGAATTTAAAGCAGGATTTAAAATTTTGTTAAGAGCGGTAGAAGAGCCGCTTCGCCAGATTGTCAGAAATGCCGGCAAAGAAGGAGCGATTATTGTTCAGGACATAAAAAAGAAAACTGATTCGGACAATATCGGCTACGACGCGAATAAAGATAAAATGGTTGATGATATGATTGAAGTCGGAATAATTGATCCGGTCAAGGTAACGCGGTCAGCTTTGGAAAACGCTGTTTCCGCAGCGGCGATTCTTTTGACAACTAAAGCGGTTGTTACTGATTTGCCGGAGAAAAAAGATTCTACTTGTCCGATGCCTCCGGCTGGAATGGGCGGAATGGAAGGAATGGGCGGAATGCCGGGAATGGGAATGTAATTTGATTTTTTCCTTATGATTAATAATTAAGAAGGCGATACGTTGATGTATCGCCTTCTTTTTATTTTTTTTGACTCAAAAAATGGATTGTAGTATAATAAAAGTGGAATAAGAGGAAACATAATCATTAAAAGCAATAAATAGATTTTTTCTATTTTTGCTAAAGAAAGGAAAAAAATGAGTATTTATTTACTGCTTCCAATCGGTCTTTTGGTGGCGATCGGCCTTTGGGTTGTTTCAATTTACAACGGGCTGATCAAATTAAAAAACAGAACTAACGAGGCCTGGTCTGACATTGATGTCCAGTTAAAGCGGCGCTACAACTTAATTCCGAATTTAGTGGAGACGGTCAAAGGTTACGCAAAACACGAAAGAGAACTTTTTGAAAAAGTGACTGAAGCGCGAACTCGGGCAATGTCTGCGAAAACAGTTAAAGAGCAGGGTGAATCAGAAAATATGCTTGCTGGAACTTTGAAATCGCTTTTTGCCGTGGCTGAAAATTATCCGGAATTGAAAGCCAACGAAAATTTTTTGGAACTGCAAAGGGAATTAAGCGACACGGAAAACAAAATTCAGGCCTCCAGAAGATTTTACAACGGCAATGTCCGCGACTTCAATATTAAGATTCAGGTTTTCCCGAACAATCTAATTGCCGGAATGCTGAAATTCAGCAAACGGGATTTCTTTGAAATTGAAGAAGAAGCGGCGAGAGAACCAGTAAAGGTAGAATTTTAAAAGTATTGCAAAACTTTATAATGTAATTTTTTCTTTCTAAAAAGAAACTGAATTTTATAATTTTATAATTTTTAATTTTATAAATAATTTCTTAAATTTTTAATTTTTAAAAATTAAGACATTAAAACATTATTTAAAAATTACAAAATTAAAAATTAGAAATTCTTATGCCTACTCTTTATACCCAATCCGACACAAATATTCGAAAAACTTATCTTTTAATAAGCGTGTTTTTGATTTTTATTATTTTTCTTGGTTGGGTTTTTAGTTATGTGATGGGCAGTTATCTGATTTTAATCGGCGCGGTTCTTTTCAGCGTTTTGATGAGTTTTACGAGTTATTGGTATTCTGATAAAATTGTTTTGAAAATGAGCCGAGCGCGCCCGATTTCCAAAAAAAATAATCTTGAACTTTATCGCATCGTTGAAAATCTTTGCATTACCGCCGGATTGCCAATGCCGAAAATTTATATTATGGACGAAGCCGCTCCGAATGCTTTTGCCACCGGGCGGGATGCCGAACACGCGGTTGTTGTTTTTAGCCAAGGGCTTTTAAATAAATTAAACCGTTCAGAAATTGAAGGAGTTGCCGCTCATGAACTGTCGCATATCGGCAACCGCGATATTTTATTGATGACTGTCGTCGTTGTTTTGGTGGGTTTTGTCACGCTTTTAGCGGATTTTTTCCTACGCTGGTCATGGTTTGGCGGAAGCCGCCGCGACAGCAAAGACAGCGGACAAATCGGAATGATAATTTTTGTGGCGGCGATTATTCTTTCAATTTTATCTCCATTAGTTGCAAAACTTATTCAAATGGCGATCTCTCGCAAGCGGGAATTTTTAGCCGACGCCAACGGCGCTTTGCTTACCCGTTATCCAGAAGGGCTTGCTTCGGCTTTGGAAAAAATTTCCGCTGATTCTGAACCGTTAAAAGCAGCGAATAAAGCAACCGCTCATCTTTACATCGCCAATCCGTTTAAAGGAAAAAAAATCAGTTTTTTAACAAAAATGTTTATGACCCATCCGCCAATGCAAGAACGGATTAAGGCATTAAGAGGAATGGCAATTTAAAATCAAATCTATGCAAAAACAAAAATTTACCCTGTTAAATCCCGCAAAGCGGGAATTTCGCCGAAAGCGAAATTATTTAACAGGGCAGGGTTTTACTCTTATTGAACTTTTAGTTGTTATTACCATTATCGGACTTTTAGCAACAATTGTTTTAGTGAGTTTAAATAGTGCACAAAAGAAAGCAAGAGATGCAACAAGATTAGCAGATATTCAACAAATTCGAAAAGCTTTAAGATTTTATTATCAAGAGCATGGAAGTTATCCTATCTCCGGAAGTTGCGGAGCATCGGTTCCTAATGGCGGATGGTGCAATAGCATTCAAAGTTTTCAAAACGGACATTGGATAAGAAATGGAACGACAAACCTTTCTGAATTTCTTCAAAGAGATCCGGTAGATCCTAAGGGTAGTCCGCTTTCTTTTCCTAATTCCGGCGCTTATTATTATTTTGCTAATGGTTATGGCGGTTCTGGACAATGGTATATGTTGGTTTTTAGATTAGAAAATCCTCCTCATCTTATAGAAAAACAAGATGGAGTTACTGCTCCGAATGGCCATTATTTTCATTATGGAAATGGCACAAATGGCATTATTACAATTGGCGCCAGCGCTGGCTGGCAATAAATTAAAAATATTCAATATTTTAATCTTTCTAAAACTTTTTAGTTTTAGAAAAAAAGAAAGGAAAAAATTATGAACGAAGAAAATTTTAACGATGAAACGCAAAATTCATCGGAAAATTTGTCGGAACAACCGACAGAACAAACAACAGAACAGCCGACGAAAAATCTTTCAGAAAATTTATCTGAAAGTTCCGGCGTGATGAAACAATTATTTGTCTGGGAAGAAAAAGCCAGCCGTCTGGAACTTTTTATCAGAATTGTCTACACGATTTTTATCGCGATCGTTCTTATGGTCTACAGTTTAATTGCCCAGATTTGTATGTTTGTCCAGTGGATTGTTATTTTAATTCTTGGACGAAGAGTTGAAGGACTGAATAATATTATCAAAGGATTTCTTGAATACAATATCCATGTAATTGGTTACTGCAATTTTCTTACTGATAAACGTCCGGGAATTCTGCCGAAAAAAACAGAGGTTTATGAAAAAGAGATATAGATTGTAAATCGCTAATCAAACTCTAATTCTATCGCGAATTGTCGCTTAGTTGGCTTAATTGAGACGATTAAACCAGCGAAAAGGACAATAATAATTTTAAATTTTAAATTGTCATTTTAATTTTTGATTTTTAAATTTTGAATTTTTAAGATTGGAGGTGATAAAAATGGCTGAAGAAAAAAATAAAATTGGAGAAAAACAAATCAGCAGCGAAGAAAAGGTCTGGGCATTACTCGGTTATCTTTGGTTTCTCTGTATTATTCCTTTGCTTTTAAAACGGGACAGCAAATTTGTCCAGCATCACGCCAAGCAAGGTTTGGTAATGGCGCTGATCTCCTGCTTTGCTTGGGTTCCGTTTTTTGGCTGGTTTTTGGGAATTATTCTTTTTGCCGTGTGGATAATTGCGGTTATCAAAACATTGACCGGACAGTATTGGAATATTCCGCTGATTGGAGAAATAGTAAAGAGAATTAAATTGTAAACAGTTTTTTATGGATGAAATAACTTATTTTGCAAAAACAAATTTTCGCGGAGTGGAAAAAAATTTCGGAATTAAAACCGACGATCGGCGAAGGCATATGTATATCATCGGAAAAACCGGAATGGGTAAAACAACAATACTTGAAAATTTAGTCATTTCTGATATTCAGGCGGGCAAAGGATTGGCGATAGTTGATCCTCACGGCGATTTTGCCGAGAAAATTTTAAATTATATTCCCTCATCAAGAATTAATGATGTGGTTTATTTTAATCCGGCCGATGTTGATTATCCGATCGCTTTTAATGTAATGGAGCAGGTTGATTCGCGCTATCGGCATTTGGTCGCCTCCGGATTGATCGGTGTTTTCAAAAAAATCTGGGCTGATTCATGGGGTCCGCGTTTGGAATATCTTTTACGAAACGCGATTTTGGGTTTGCTTGAATATCCGGGCAGCACTATTTTGGCGGTACCGCGAATGCTTGTTGATGAAAATTATCGCGAAAAAGTGATTAAAAAAATCAGCGATCCTGTGGTTAAAGCGTTCTGGAACGAGGAATTTAAAATGTACCACAAACAATTTATGGTTGACGCTATTTCTCCGATACAAAATAAAGTCGGGCAGTTTCTTTCCACTTCTTTGATTAGAAATATTGTCAGCCAGTCCCATTCAACAATTAATATTCGGGAGATTATGGATGAAGGCAAGATTCTGATTTTGAATTTGTCCAAAGGAAGGATTGGCGAAGATTCCAGCGCTTTGCTCGGAGCGATGATGATTACCAAAATACAATTGGCAGCTATGGAAAGGGTGGATATCCCGGAAGAAGAGCGAAAAGATTTTTATCTTTATGTTGACGAGTTCCAGAATTTTGCCACTGAATCGTTTGCTGATATTTTATCTGAAGCGCGAAAATATCATTTAAATTTAATTATCGCTCATCAATATATTGCCCAAATGGAAGAAGAAGTCCGCGACGCTGTTTTTGGCAATGTCGGAACAATAATCGCTTTTCGAGTCGGAGCGGCTGATGCCGAGTTTATAGAAAAAGAATTTGAACCGGCAGTTATGATGAACGATTTGGTTAATTTGCCAAAATATAATATCTATTTAAAATTAATGATTGACGGGATAAGCAGCAACGCTTTCAGCTCTACTGGGCTTGAACCGTTTTCAACAGTCGCTTCTTGCGGGCTTCAAGAAAAAGTTATTAAAATTTCCAGAGAACGGTACGCCAGAGACCGCAAAGAAATAGAAGAAAAAATTGACCGTTGGGCAAGTTCAAAGGAAAAAGAAAGTGGTGGAAATGAAAAAAAATTTGTCGCGGAAACTTCTCATCAAATGTGGGCGGCAGTTTGCGCTAATTGCGGAGAAAAAATCCAAGTTCCTTTTGAGCCGGATCCGAACCGCAAAACCTATTGTAAAGAATGCCTGAAAAAAACAAGAAGTGAATCGCAGATTTCTAACCAGCCAAATTTTCAAGCAAATATTAAAGATTTTAAAAAAAATGAACCGGCTGATAAAAATTCTGACGGTTCAATCGGCTTAGATGAGGCGTTTAAAAATGGTCCGGTTTATTTTTCAAAAAAAAGAAAAGAAGTTTAGCCTCTGAACGCATAGAGGCTAAACCTCTTAAATAAAATGCAAATTATTTTTGTTAAAGAAAATCAAAAAGAACAATGGAATGAATTTATCGCTTCCAATCCAAATGGAAGCTTTTTGCAATCTTGGGCGTGGGGTGAATTTCAAAAATCTTTTGGTCGAAAAATTTGGCGCTTGGCAGCAATGGAAAATAATGAAATTATGTCAACCGTTTTGATCATAAAACATAATTTGTTATTTGGCTGGAGTTATTTTTATTGTCCGAGAGGACCAATAGAAACAAGAAACAAGAAACAAGAAACAAGAAACAAATTTTTATTATTTGAAAAGATAAAAGATTTGGCGGGAAAGGAGAAGGCGGTTTTTTTGAGAGTGGATCCAACGGAAAATTTCCAAGAGTTAAAAGAGTTGAACTCTTGGGTTTCCAAGAGTTCAACTCTTGGATCTCTTGGATGTTCAACAAAACCAACTCAACCCCAGCATACTTTAATTCTTGATATCAGCAAAAGCGAAGATGAAATTTTAGCCCGGATGAAACAGAAAACCAGATATAATATTCGGCTGGCCGAGAGAAGAGGAGTAAAAATAAAAAAAATTTCTCAACCAAACGATCAAGAAATTCAAACCTTTTTAAATTTATCCATTCAAACATCCAAGCGCGATAAATTCCAAATTCATCCAGAGAAGTATTATCAAAAAATGTTAAAAATATTATGCCAAAATTCAATGGCAAAACTTTTTCTCGCTGAATATCAAAATGAAATTATTGCAGCGAATATTGTTATCTTTTTTTCCGACAAAGCGATTTATTCGCACGGCGCTTCTTCTAATAGTCACCGTGAAGCAATGGCTCCATACTTGCTTCACTGGGAACAAATTAAAGAAGCAAAAAAACTTGGCTGTAAAAGTTATGACTTTTGGGGAGTCAAGAGACAGCCGACAGCCGACAGCCGACAGCCGACAGCCGCCCAAGCGCAAAACGCTTGGGCTGGGATTACGAGATTTAAAAAAGGATTTGGCGGAGAAGAAATTTCTTATCCAAAAAGTTATGATGTTATTTTAAAACCAATTTTATATTGGGTTTATAGAATTGTTAAAAAAATTATTTAAACTTGGATTTCAAAACTTGCTTTTCTGTCATTCCCGCGTAGGCGGGAATCCACTTTTCTAAATTATATTTTTTATTATCGTAGATTCCTGCCTTTGCGGGAATGACAATTTTAAAAAAGTTTAAAAATTAGAAATTTTGATTTGGTTTTTTAAATTTGAATTGTAGTTTTTCAAATCAAGTCAAAATCATTATCAGAGCTAATGTCATTCCAAATCCTAAAATTCCTCCGATTAAAACTTCGGATAAATTATGTCCTAATCTTTTTTTAAGATTAGGGTATTTTTTTTGGGAAAGTTTTTCTGAATCTGAATCACTGATAATTTCATTGAGCAAATATCCGTGATTTTCCAAATCTTTTCTAAAGCGAAGCGCGTCGTCAATAACAATATAAGCGAGCACAAAAGACACGGCAAAAAAAGAAGAGGTGATTCCTTCAAAATGTCCGACTGTTGTCAAAAGAGAAATAACAAAAGCCGTATGCGCCGAAGGCATATGTCCGTGCTCAAGCAAATATTCCCACTTGAATTTTTTCTTGCGGATAATAATGCCGAAAGTTTTTATTGTCTGAACAGAAAGTCCGACGGCAAGAGGAAAGAGAAATAATGGATACATAGATTTAAGTTAAAAGTTATAAAGTCGAAAGTTAAAATTAATTAAAAATAGTTTCTGAATTTAGTATAGCATATTATTTGATTTTGGCAAAAAAATAGTCTTAAAAATCCAAAGCTCCCGCCTGCAATACGGGCAGGAAAACTATTCCAAATTCCAAAATAATTCAAAATCCAAATTTCAAATATCAAATCAATACCAAAGCTCAAATGCCAAATTATTTTGATATTTAGTATTCAGATTTGATTTGGAATAATTTGGAGTACTTTGAAATAATTTGAAATTAAAGCCCTTTCTACTTGAAACTTGCTACTTGTTACTAATTTCTGTGGATAACTTTTTGGGTAAATTTTAGCAAGAAAAAAAATCCTTTATTTAAAACAAATATCGGATATCGGATAAATTAAAAAACTTAAAAAATTTATTGTTTAAATATTTTAAATTAGCTATAATAATATTAGATAAGTGATTCTACCTGTTACCTGCCTGCCGGCAGACAGGGCAAGCAGGATTATAGAAAATATTTATGAAAGATAAAAATAAAAAAGAAAAAATAGAATATATTTCTTTATTTGAGGCGGCAAAAATCAGCGGTTATGCCCAAGATTATTTGAGCTTGCTTTGCCGTCAGGGAAAGTTAAAAGGAGAAAAAATAGGCAGAAATTGGGTAACCACTTATCAATGGCTTGACGAATATCAGCGAAATCTGATATCCGATATGGCTTTGAAAAAGAACTCTATTGCGCCTAAAAAAGATTTTAAAGAAATTGAAAGTGTTGAAAGAATTACTGAAAAAAAGAATAAGTTTTTAAAAAGAATTAAAATTTTTTACAAACGAGCAGAACTTGTTTTAGCGGCAAGTTTATGTTTTATCATTTTATTTAGCGGTTTTACTTACGCAAAAAATCCTCAATTTTTTTCCGATTTTGCTGCACAAGGTTATCAAACAAAAAATCAAATAGCATATCGGATGTTCGGGATGAAAAATAATAATATTTATCCGTTAAAAGTCGGGGAGAAGTTTGGTAAAACAATTGTAAATGTTCCGATGAAAATCGGTAATGAAATTGAAAAAGAATTTAAAAAAAGCGATTTGGTTTTGAATTCGTCATTAAGGAAAACTAATTTAGCAATTCAAAACGGGGTGAACAATTTTTCAAAAGGCGTTTTAGTATTTTTTGGAACAGCAGATAGAGAAAAAGAATTTGGCCGAGTGGCTGGAGTGAACACGGAAAAAAATTTAGAAATCCAAGAGTTGAGCTCTCGGATTTCCGAGAGCTCAACTCTTGGAAATTTAATTAAAAGTTTAGCAAATGGTTTTAATAATTTTTCTCAAAAAATAGTTTGGTCGTTTGGCGACTTTAAAAAAAATGTTCGTTTGGCGATGAGCGACGCGATGGATGTATTTAAAAGAGGAATAATTTTATGCAGGACAACTTTAACAATTCAATCAGAATTAGAAAACGATAAAAAATTTGATGAAAAAACTTCTGATAAATTTACAGAACAAAATCAAATATCTGAAAATCAGGAAACGATTCAAAAATCTTCAGAAGAATTATCTGAAGGCGCAAATAATCAAATGAGAGAAGTTTTAATAGTTGCGCCGTCTCCAGAGTCGGAAGAGGCAAAAGAAAAATTAAAAGAAAAAATTGAATTAAGTTTTTCTGATGAAGTAAAAGTAAAGCCAGAAGATAAAAATTCCGGAATTATCACACCGGTATTTCGAGAAGGCGAAGAAAATGATTATCTTTATTTATTAATTCCAATGAAGGAAGAGCGATAAAATTATAAATTATAAATTATAAATTATAAAAAAAATTACCTTCAATGATAATATAAAAATTAAAAGTTGATGTATTATCAAAAAGGATATAAATATAAATTAAAATTCATTAAATTTAAAATTATGAAGAAAAATAAAATTGTGGAGGGAAATATAAGTTTATTCTTGATCGTCAGCTTAGTTGCTGTTAGTTCTTTTATGTTTTTTGAACCGCAGATTACAAAAGCAGTTACTAATGAAATTACTATTACTCAAGGTGTGAGTGCCGAGATTAGCATAGATAATCCAACTGATGTAAGTATGTCGCCCGATATTCCTGGTATGACCGGAGGTTCAGCTACTGGAACATGCACATGGACAATAAAAACTAACAACAATGGCGGCTTCAAATTAGAATTAGAAGCCAGCACTGCTCCGGCCCTGCAATGCGCTGCTCAATCAGATAGTTTTGCCGATTACGAGGAAGCGGTTGCTAATACGCCTGATTACACTTGGACAGTGACTGAAAGCAACGCTGAATTTGGATATACGGTTTTTCCAGAAACTCCGGCCGATGCAGATCAATCATTTAAAGACAATGGATCTCTTTGTAATGTTGCGACTAACAATCCGGATGGCACAAAATGTTGGATCGGTTTTGCCGGAGTTGCAACAAAAGAACAAGTAGTTTCTAGAAGTACAGAAACCGATGTTAGCGGTGAAGCAGAAGTGGTTAATTTTAAAGCCGAGTTAAATGGTCCGGCTACTGATGCCGATGGATTTTTAACAGAAGGCAGTTACACTGCTACTCTTACGGCTACAGCAACAATAAATCCTTAATAAGAATATTATGAAAATAAAATTTATTCTATTAAAATTAACAGGGTTAATTATCTTGACTGTGATTTTGTTTCCAGTTATGGCAAAAGCGTATGAAATTCAGGATCTTACTAATGTGGAAGCAAAAGGAGATTTTGTATTGGGTCCGGGTAAAACCGAATTCTTTTTAGAACCGGGCCAAAAGGAGAAAATAGACCTTTTAGTTACTAATCGTCTCGGTAAAACGATGGATTTTGAAATTGATATAGAAGATTTTAAAGGTTCGCAGGATCCTAATGAATCAACAGTGCTTTTAGGCAAAGAAAAAGGACCTTATTCATTGAGAAATTATCTCTATCCTGAAATTACGAAATTTACTTTGGAACATGGCCAAAGAATGGTTCTGCCGGTTGAAATTTTTCTTCCAATAGATGCTGAACCTGGCGGGCTTTATGGTTCAGTTTTAATTTCTACCAATCCTCCAAAAGAAGAATTAGAATCCGAGAAACAAGCGGCTAAAGGTCAGATGAGGCTTATCTCTCGTCTTGGGTGCCTTTTTTTTATTAGAGTTAAAGGCGATGTTTTGGAAGAGGGATTTTTCAAGGAATTAAGATTAGGCAAATCAAAAGAGGAAAAAAAGTTTTACGAGAAAGGACCTATTTCTTTTGTATCAATATTTAGAAATGAAGGGAATGTGCACTTGAATCCATACGGAAAGATTGAAATAACAAATCTTTTAGGAAGAAAAATTGACGAAGTGGAAATCAAACCGTTTTTTGTAATGCCGTATTCTGAAAGATTAAGCGAAATTAAATGGAACAGGGAATTTCTTTTTGGGAGATATAAAGCTTTGGCTACTCTTAACAGAGGATATGGCGAGGAACTTGTTGATCAAAAGTCAGTGGTTTTTTGGGTTTTGCCTTGGAAAATAATTTTAGCCGTTTTAGCATTAATTTTCTTAATTGTTTTCTTTGTCCGCTGGCTGTTCGGCAAATTTGAAATAAAGCGAAAAGAACCAAGTGAATCTAAAGAATCTTAATAAATAAATAAATTAATTAATTAAGAATTTTATGAAAACTATAAGGAGGTCTTTATTTATTATTATAATAATTCTGTTTTTTTGCGTGAATTCAACATTAGCTTACAGATCCAGCACGAATTATATAATTCATTCTGATTCTATAAATGTTGGAGGAATTGACGAAAATTCAGCTAATTATCAAACAAGAGACACTATCGGCGAGATTGGAACCGGAGAAATGGCAAGCAGTTCTTATAGATTAAAAGGCGGTTTTCAGCAAATGCAGGAAGTTGTTATTTCTATTACTTCGCCGAATGATGTAAATATGTCTCCCAATATTGGAGGAGTGAGCGGCGGAACAGGCGCTGGTTCGGCTACCTGGACGGTAACTACTGACAGTCCATCTGGCTATACTTTGTCAATCAAAGCCAGTACTTCTCCCGCGCTGAAATGCGTTAGCGGCGGTTGTAATACAAGCACAGATTCTTTTGCTGATTATACTCCAGTTGGCAGTAATCCGGACTATAACTGGGGAATTGATAACGCTGATTCGGAATTTGGCTTTAACCCTTATAATTCTGCAGACCAAGTTCAGAATTTTCAAAATGATTCCAGTAATTGCAATACTGGCTCTTTTGTTAATGATGAAAAATGCTGGTATAAATTTACTACTTCTAATCAAACTATTGCTCAATCCTCTTCGTCTAATCAGCCGTCTGGTTCAGACACTAAAGTAAATTTAAAAGCCACATCAGGGTCTTCTCATTTACAAGTGGAAGGAACCTATCAAGCGACAATAACAGTAACAGCAGTAGCAAATTAAAATTTTGAGTGAATATGCATTTTATAAATTTTAAAAAAAAACAAATATTTTTAATAATTTCAACAATAATCTTTTTTACTCTTGTGATGAATTCTGTTTTTGCCGCTTCAGATAGCATTGATGTTAATCAACAAGTAATTAAGGGAATTCCCTGTAATTATAATGGAATTTGCGAACCTGAGTGGGGCGAAGATCCTGATTTTTGTTCTGATTGCGTTACTGCTTTTCATTCTTCTCAGCCGGCTGCTTCTGAAGCTTTCCCTGAATCTCCAGAATTAATTATTAATAATAATAATGCTTATACTAATTCTTTGGATGTGGTTTTGTATTTCTCTGTCAAGGACGCTTTTCAGGTAATGGTGAATAATAAAGATAATTTTTACGGGATTTTTTGGGAGCCGTTTCAATTTACCAAAGAATGGAAACTTGCGCCGGGCGAGGACGGCGAACGGACTGTCTACGCCAAGTTCAAAAGCGTTAGCGGAGGATTTGCTGAAATTGTTTCTGATTCAATTATTTTGGACAGAACAGCGCCAGCAAATGTGACAGATCTTCAGGCAGATATGGACAAAAAACAAATTGAATTAAAATGGCAAAATCCAACAGACCAAGATTTAAAAAGCGTTAGGATTTTAAGAAGCGAATTTTTTTTTCCGATAAATCCTCAAGATAAAGGAATGATTTTTGATGGAAGAAAAGAATTCTTCATTGACAAAGATGTAGAAGAAGGAAAAAATTATTATTATACTGCTTTCAGTTATGATTATGCCGGGAATTTTTCATCCGGCGCTCTAATTTCTGCTGGCTTAAAAATTAAAGAAGAAATTGCAAAAGAACCTTCCGAAATTGAAAAAATTCCTTTTAAAAAAATGCCTCCTTTTGAAAAATTGCCAGAAACGCCAGAGGAAGAAATTCCCTTGTCTGTTAAAAATTTAACTTTGAAAGATTTTGATTTTTTTCAAAATGGTAAAAAAATAAATATCTTGGATGATGAAATTATTAATGTTAATTCGGAAGTTTCTTTTACAATTTCAATTGATTATGAAAAACTTCCGGAAGTTTTAAAAACGATTATTATTACTTTGGAAAAACCTTCGGAGGAAAATTCCGCAGTTAAGCTTCGAAAGTATGCTTATGCTAAAGGTAAATATTTTTCCTTTCTTTTAAGAATTAATTCTGACAAGACTGCTTATCAAGCAATTATTCAGCCGCCGGAAATAGGGCACTATCCGTTAACAATTGGAATTTTAGATGTTAAAAACCAAGTTTCAAAAAAAATATACGGTATTTTAAAAGTGGAAGAAAGAAAACAAATATCTATACCGTCATTTCTGCTTCATTTTCCATTCACCAGTTTTGTTTTCCTGATTTTAATTTTAATTGTGATTATTAGTTTGATTTGGATAATTGTTGCTTGGATTATGAAAAAAATTAAAATTCTCCGAGAACGGTTCTCGGAGAATTAAAAACAGATAAAAACAAAAAATTTTAATGAAATGAGGATTTGTAAAATCAAAAAATTAATAATTTTCAGTATTATCGGTGTTGTTATAATGCTCGGGAGTTTTGTTATTGGCGGAGTTGGAACAGACGCGGCTATTAATCCTCAAATAAATTATCAGGGCAAATTGACTGATACTAATAATCAAGCGGTGGCTGACGGAGCTTATGATTTTGTTTTCAAACTTTACACCGCGGCTGGCAGCGGCACAGATATTTGGAATAGCGGAAACGGCGAATCCTGGACTGACGCTGCTTTGTGGACAGAAACAACTATTGATTTTACCGAGGACGACGCGGTTAATTGCGGAGGGGATGATAAAATAGCTTATACTACAGAGACCAATGAATCAAGTTTAGCCGCTGGCCAATATCTTTGGAATACCACTGATAAAGAATCAGCGGTGATTAAATCTGTTGACACTGCTAATAATTATATTTGCGTTTATGATACATTTTCAGTTTGGGACGACGGCGATGACGCTACTAACAGAATTTATGTTAAAAACGGGCTTTTTTCGGTAATGCTGGGGACAATAACAAGTTTAAGCAGTTTAAATTTTAATCAGTCGCTTTGGCTTGGCGTAACAGTTGAACCTCTAACCGATTCTGAAATGATTCCAAGAAAAAAACTCGGAGCGGTTCCGGCGGCTTTTGAAGCAAAGCAATTAGGCGGCAAAACTTGGGCCGAACCTGATACAATTGGTTCTACTACTCCTAATACTGGAGCTTTCACTACTCTTACAAGTTCAGGAAATACCACTCTTGCTACTGGCGCTTCAACTACCAACACTTTTGGCGCCGGCGCTTCTTCAATAAATACTATTGGCTCAATCAGCACTCCAGGAACTTTAACTTTACACGGCGCCACTATTTTAGATAACACTTTTACTGTTTCAGGATCTCATCTCACTTCTTTAGGCGGCAACTTAACCGTAACCGGAACCGCTTGGACTGCCACGCCTACTATTTCCGGACTTATCACCGCCACTTCCGGCTTGACCGCTAACGGTGCTTTAACCGCAAACAGCACCTTCACTCTTGGCGATAATGGAGATTTAGGATCAATCAATACCTCTGATTGGGATATCAGCACCACAGGTGTAATCACTAATGCCAGTATGTCAAGCACCCAACTAACTGACGGAGGAACAATCTCTTTTGACTGGATTGATGATGAAGTGGCAAATGCTTTAACAATTTCCGGCGGAGTAATTGGCTCTAACAGCATTTCAGGGACATTAACCACTACCGGAGCTTTAACTATTGGTGATGGAGGAGACACTATTACTATAAATTCCAGTAATTGGGATGTTAGTTCGGCTGGCGCTGGCAGTGGTTTTACAGCTTTAACTGTTGACAACATCAATTTAAACGGAGCAGTCATTACTTCTGACACCGGTGCGATTTCTTTCAACGATGAAAGTTTAACCACCACCGGAACTGCTGACTTTGGAGGCACAACAGTTGATTCACTTGATGCTTCCACTGGGGGAATCACTAATGCCGGCGCGATTTCCGGCGTCGGCAATTTAACTTTTTCCGGCTCGCCGATAGTTACCATTAACGATGGCGGATCAATGACTTGGAAAGATTCTGCCGGCTCGCCAAATACTCTAATGACTTTAGCTGACGGAGGAACAACTGGCAATTTAAACATCACTGGAACTTTAACTGTTTCTGGCGGGACATTTGATATTTCTGGCGCAGCAACTGATTTTGAAATAAAAGACAATACGGCGTCCGCTTTTACAATTTCCCAATCAACAAATGAATACTTTAATATCAGCACGACTGACACAACAACTTCTTTTCTTATTGATCTGCCGGTTGCCGGATCTTCTTCAACCACAGCAAATCTTTTTACCAGCAACATTGCCAAAACAATAAATCTCGGAACTGGAACCGCGATTGATACAATCAACATCGGCACCGACGCAACTACCGCTGATGTGATTAACATTGGTTCTTCGGGCGCCGGAAATATTACTTTAACCAGTGCCGCTGATATTGATTTCAAATCTGTTTCAACTTCTGTTTTAACTGTCCAGGACGCGGACAGATTAAAAATGCGGGATAAAACTTTATTCGCGATTGGCGATATTAATGAAGGAATAATTGATGATATGGAAGTTGTTTCTGACTGGACTGCTTCTGATGTAACCAATACTCCTGTTGCCGCCGAATCAACTGTTGTCAAAGTCAATGACGGAGCGATGAAAATCACCACTGTTACCGGCGCGGCTTCTGAAGGTGACACAATAACAAAAACATTCGGCTCAAATCAAAATTATTCTTCTAATGATAGAATTGGATTTTGGGTAAGAGCGACAGAAACCGGACAAATTTTCTCTGTGAAAATTCATGATACCGGAGGAACAACTTCTACTCACACTATGACAATTGACGCCGCTAACAGATGGCAATATGAAGAATGGGATATTTCCGGAATTACTTCAACTGATCGCGATGTGGTTGACACTTTTCAATTTTATATTGACGAAGACGATGGCGGTCCGACAATTTATATTGACCAATTAAGATATTACGACAAAGACAACCGGTCAGGAGAAATGTTTGTTGATGGAGACGGGCATTTGGTTTTGGCTGGAGAAGAGGGGATTGAATTACAAGCAAACATTGCTTCGTCTTTGCCGGCGATGACTATCGACTCGGCGATCGTGGAAGTAAACCAGCCGTTTGCGGTAAATGTTGCCGGAGATGTGGGGATAAATTATGATTTATATTTTGCCGGAACCGGAACTTCAAGCATAACTTCTGCCGGGCCTTTAACAATCGCCGCCGGGGACTCCAACCATTCTGAAAATTTAACAATCACTACTCAGAGCAATTTAGAAGGCGGAGACAGCGGAAGAGTTACCAGCGTTTCAGGCGCTGGAAATGTTGAATTAAATGATACCGATAAATCATGGACTGCTGATGAATGGATTGGCGGGACTGTCTCAATTGTTTCTGGAGACGGCGCCAGCCAGACACAATTAATTACTGACAACACAACTACTCAGATTACCGTTGCTGATTGGGATGCGACTTTAGGAGACCCGGCAACAAATTCATATTATACTTTGAATTATAACAGAGGCGGCGATGTTTTAGTTGGAATTGGACAAAGCCATTTGCAAATCGGCGGATTTAAAATTCTGGGCGCTGACAGCGGCAGTTATGTTTTCAAAGTTAGCGCGGACGGCGATGTTGAAATCGGCGGAACCGGACTCGGTGGAAGCGATTTGTTAGTCAAGCAAAACATTTCTTTAACCGGAGGAAATATTACTATCGGACAATTAGACGCTAACGATGCTGGCACTCTTACAACTGCAGAAGGAGCGGAAACCGGTGGCGCCTGCGCCAACGCTAATACTTATTATTATGTTATTGTCGCGGTTAATGATAATGGAACAACTGCTTATGACGGCGTGAGCGCTGGTTTTACACCGGATGACGCCGCTGATGTTGACGACAAAATTCAAGTAACTTGGGATCCAGTTGACGGCGCTACTGGATATAAACTTTATCGCGATACTGAAGTTGATTTCGCGGATGCCGATAATGAATGGGTTGACGGAAAAATTATTTCAGTTTTGGACACAACATATCTTGACGACTGTACCGGCGACACCGCAACCCAAACCCCACCGACAAGTAATACAACCGGAGGAGGCGCGACATTTGCCAGTACAATTACACTCGTTGAAGATACGCCGCCTGATTTGATTTTGGACAATTCAACAACCGGAGCGGACGCGGACAGCGGATATATCACTTGGCGGGGGAATGACGGCGCCGCGGACACCGAACTTGATATGTCAATATTTTTAGATGTGACTTCAACAACCGATTACAAACTTTCTATTATGGATGACGGAAAATCAACCGAAGTTGCCAGCATAGACCAAAGCGGTAATTTGCAAATTGATGGGGATTTAACAATAACTGGAAATGACCTCTATGATTCCGGAGGAGATACATTTTTTGAAACTTCTGGTTATGCCACAAACAAAACAGCGAGCGGCATATCTTCTGACGGTACTATTAGCTACGCGAATATCAGCTTGCCCAGTACCCAACTAACTGACGGAGGAACAATCTCTTTTGACTGGATTGATGATGAAGTGGCAAATGCTTTAACAATTTCCGGCGGAACGATTTCAACTTCAGACATTTCTTTAAAAGGTTCAGTCACGCCTGCTCCGACAGTAGAAGGAAGAATAGAATGGGATACTGATGATGATAGAATTGTTGTTGGTGATGGAGCTGGACAAAAAATATTCTATAGCGGAGCTGACACTAATTTAACTGAAAATGAAGTAGAAGCGTATATTTTTGACGCAGACGCTGAAACAATTTCAGGCAACTGGGTTAACACAGCCAATCCTTGGGCGGACAATGAAGTAGCCAACAATCTAACAATTACCGGAGGAACGATAGATTCAACAACAACCATTGATAAAGATCCTGTTATTACATTGGGAACAGATTTATCAGGAAACGTAACATTGTCTAATTTAGCAAGCGGAACATTAAACGCCACTATTGTTGCCGATGCGGTTGCTTTGGGAGGTGACACCACTGGCAACTATGTGGGAACGGTGGCTTCGGGCAGCGGAGTCGCGGCCACCGGTTCTGCGGGAGAAGGATATACAGAAACAGTCGCTCTTAGCAATTTAACAGCTGATTGGTCTCAAGCGGGAGCTTTTGACATCAAATTAGCTAATGCTTCTTCAGAACTGAAGATTATGGAATCAGTCGGAGGAGCTTTCTACGCTATCTTAGATGTAAGCGATCTTGGCGCTGATCAAACCTTTACCTTAACAACAGGAGGGACAGTGTTAACTTCGGGCAATTATTCCAGCTATGGAGATATTACCGGAATTACAAACGGCACTGGAATTTCTGGGGGTTGCACTTCTGGAACATGCACGCTTAGCGCTACATTAGGCACAGCTATAGAAAAAGGAGAACTTTCTAATTCTGGAACTTTAAGTTTTGACTGGGTGAACAGTGAGATAGCCGATGCTTTGACAATTACCGGAGGAGTAATTGGCTCTAACAGCATTTCAGGAACATTAACCACTACAGCGGCTTTAACTATCGGCGACGGGGGAGATACTATCACTATAAATTCCAGCAATTGGGATATTAGTTCAGCCGGCGCTGGCAGCGGTTTTACAGCTTTAACAGTTGATAATATTAATTTAGACGGCAATACTATTTCCGCCACTAATGCTTCAGGCCTTTATTTATATGACGATGGCTCTAATGGAATTTTTATACAAGACGGCGGAAATGTGGGGATAGGAATAGCAACGCCTGGAACAGAATTAGAAGTTCAACATGCTGGCGCTTCTGCCGGGGGGATTAAAATATCTTCAGACCAAAATGCTGACTATTTAATTTTGGGCGGAGATGCTCCCTATATTGATTCATTCGGTACTGATTTATATCTTAATTATGTTAATGGGCAGAATATAAATGCTGGTGGAGATACTCTTTATGTTGAGTATGGTGGCAATGTCGGCATCGGGACAGCAACGCCAGAAGCAAACCTTGCTGTGGCGCAAGGAACTACTGGAACAGGAACGGTTGCTACTAATGCAACTGTTACTCTGACTGGAACAAGTACGCAATTTCTTAATACATTTAAGATTGGCGATACGATTACCGTGTCAGGTGAAACAGTGAGAACAATTGCCACAATTCCCAGCGACACAAGCTTAACCGCTACTGTGGCATTTTCTACAACTGCCTCTGGTTTATCCTATACTTTGACTGGCGGAACAAGAATGGTAGTTTTAGGAAACGGCAATGTCGGAATCGAAACAACAACGCCAACGCATAAATTAGTTGTGGGTTCCGGAACACTTTCTAGCCTTAATGCGAATACACACATTGTTGCCACTGATGCAAGCGACGCAAGAATAGGAGCAATTGTTGACAATAAAGGAACTGTTATATCAAGTGGAGATGCTTCTACATACGGAGGTGTTTTTGCTTATGACTATGCCGCAGGTTCTGCTTTGTCTCTTGCCTTGAACCAATATGGCGGCAATGTCGGAATCGGGGTTACTGACCCGGATACGACATTGGAAGTTTACAAAGTTGGCACGCAGTTGAAGCTGTCGGGCGGAGCTGCGGACTACGCCACTTTTGCTGTGGCGGCAGACGGAGCAATGACTATGACTACTGTTGATGACGGCGTTGGAACAGAAGCCGACATCATCCTCATGCCGGACGGCAACGTCGGCATCGGGAACGCGGACCCGCAAAGAAGATTGCATATAACGCATACGGGAACATCTTTTCTCCCAGGCTTGGTTTTAGAGAATAAAATTTCAGATGAAGGAGGAACGCAAGGAACAGGTATTTTATTTTCTGTTGAAGGTAGTTCATATTATCCAAAAGGAGGAATTGCATTCACAAGGACGGGTGGTTATGGAACGGGTAAGTTAGATTTTCTTGTTGATACTAATGCTGACGCGGCTGAAGTAGTGTTAGCGGATAGCAAGATGACTATTTTAAGCAATGGCAACGTCGGCATTGGGACTGCGGGGCCATTAACTAAGTTGGATGTTATTGGTTCAACACGAGTCAAAGGAACAGCAACTTCTGTTTTAACAGGCAGTATTAACCCAACTGCTTCAACAGCAGTTGTCGGCGTTGGCACTGCTTTTACCACAGAGTTGGTTGTAGGAGACAGAATAACTGTTACAGGCGAAACAAAAACTGTTACTGTTATTACTGATGCCACGCATTTAACTGTGAATACTGCTTTTTCTGACAATGCCAATGATACTTCGCCTGATAAACTTGCTGCTGAATTGATTGTTAAGGATTCTTCAGACAATATTGATTTAATAGTTCAGGACAACGGCAATGTCGGAATCGGGACAATTGCGCCATCGAGCGAATTACACGTAACAGGATCTATATATGCTACTAATAAAGTATTATCCAGTTATTTTCAAGGCGATGGTGTATCATATGGATTAAGAACTTATTGTGCCAACCATACATCAACGAATGCTTTAAATGTTTTTGGCAACAATGGTGTTGATGCTTTTGTACAAAGAGTGACAGTTGTGGCTGATGGCAAAGTCGGCATCGGGGACACGACCCCGGACGAGGAGCTTAAAGTTGTTGGCGGTCATTGTGTTGCGGATAACGCTGGTGACACTTGCACCACCGCTTCTGGAGCGATTGACGCGGACGGAGCCATTAATGCCAATAATTTTGACTTGGCGGAAAATTTTCTTACCAACGATGACACATTGGAGCCAGGCGAGTTCGTAACCTATGACCCGGAAAATCCATCAACCCATATAGTTCGTGCAGATAAAGAATCAAAGATATTTATGGGAGTTGTTTCCACAGAACCCTCCCTTGTTATGGGTTTTGCTATTAATCCTCAAGATTTTGACGAATCTAAACTGCGACCAGTTGCTATTGCCGGCCGCGCGCCCGTAAAGGTTTGTTTGGAAAACGGTTCTATAGAAGTCGGCGACCCTCTTACTTCGTCTTCTATCCCGGGTGTTGGCGCGAAAGCAACAGTAGCAGGTCAGATAATAGGATACGCGTTAGAGCCGTTTAACAACAACAATGAAAAAGAAAAGATTATAGTTTTTATCAGTTTAGGTCAGATTGGCAATGATTTAGATGTTCAGCAATCTTCCAGCGGTCAAATTGTTCAAATTGATATTAAGTCTGAATTATCCTCTCTTGGTTTGAATGTTAATGAATACGGAGTATTAGAAGTTGACACTTTGAAAATCCGCGAACTTTGCGTGGGAAGCGTTTGTGTTACTGAAGCTGAATTTCAGGAAGTGTTTGGTTCGGGAGGAGTTATTTTGGGATGTATGAGTGAAGCTGCTATAAATTATAATGCGGAAGCTACGCAAGATGACGGAACTTGCGAGTATCCGCCAGCGCCAATTCTCGGTTGCATGGACTCAACAGCCTTAAATTACAATTCCGAAGCCACAGAGGACGATGGAAGCTGTGAATATGACCCCGAGCCTGACCCCGAGCCTGAGCCCGACCCAACTTGCGACACAGACCACATAGATTTGTGCGACACACAGGAAAAGTGCGAGGGAATCAGTTTATTTTGGTATAACGACATTTGCAATTTAGAAGCGCAAGTTATTTTAGGATGTACAGATGAGACCGCTGTAAATTATAACGCGCAAGCCACACAAGATGACGGGAGTTGTATAGCAAACTAGTGAAGCTAACCTTAGCAAACTAGTGAAGCTAACCTTAAAACTCGTAGGCATTGGATGCCTACAATAAATAGAAGAATTTTATGCGAAAAACAAAATTCACCAATAATTCAGGGTGTTAAATAGTCCAGAGGAATTTAACACTCTGAATATTATCGTATTTACAATCGCGTATTAGATAAACTAAATGTTTTTACAAACTAAAAAGACTTTTTTAGATGGTTAAAAGGAATCGAATAATTTAACATAGTAGATCCA
>DAOWLE010000021.1 GCA_030643545.1 bacterium
AACAACCGGATTGAAATATCCAAAAACGCCCTGGGGCAAATGCGCTTATGGAAAAAAGACAAGAAAGAAAAATAAAAGAAGCAATAAATATATTATTAAAGGAAGGAAGAGAAGATAATGGGATTTGAAAATTATAAATTATAAATTATAAAAAAATGTCAAGATCATTAAAAAAAGGTCCTTTTGTTGACCTAAAATTAATTAAAAAAATAAAAGATTTAAAGCCGAGCGACAAAACGATTATTAAAACATGGTCCCGGGCTTGTACAATCACTCCAGAGATGATTGGATTTACTATTGGTGTGCATAATGGAAAAACGCATTTGCCGGTTTTTGTGAATGAAGATATGGTTGGCCATAAATTAGGGGAATTTTCGCCGACGAGAAAATTTGCCAAGCACGGCGGGAAGATTCAGAAAGAACAGGAGCGCGCCGCTGTTGAAAAACAAAAAGAAACGGCTTCTGCGGTGAAGACAGAAGAAAAGAAATAAAAAAAAGATAAAAATCAATAATGCGTTATTTTGAAGGAAAAAACTTGCCAAAGTGCTGTTTTTGTTTTATTATTACATTATACTACTTTTGCAAAAAATGTCAATAGCAATATTCAATATTTACAAAATCCCCCTTAATCCTCCTTTAAAAAGGGGGAGAAAATAAATCTATGCAAGCAAAAGCTCATCTTAGACATTTAAGAATGTCGCCTCGGAAGGTCAGATTGGTTACTGATTTAATCAGAGGCGCAGAATCAAAAAAGGCCCAAGAACAGCTTGAATTTATTCCCAAGAAAGCTTCTGAGCCGGTTTTGAAATTGCTAAATTCAGCGATTGCTAACGCAAAAAATAATTTTAATTTGGAAGAAAATAATTTATTTATTTCCGAAATATTTGTGAATGAAGGACAAGTATTGAAACGCTGGCGGGCCCGAGCAATGGGGCGGTCAGCTCCGATTATGAAAAGAACAAGCCATATAACGATTGTTTTAGATGAAATTAAAGCAAGCCCTGTTTCCAAGAAAAAAAAGAAAAAAGAAGCCAAGCCGAAAATTGTCAAAAAAACAGGGAAAATTGGAACAGAGAAAAAAATAATTCCGCCTAAAAAAGAAGAAAAGCCAGAAGACGAAAAATGGGAAAAAGAGAGAGAAAAATTCAGCAAACAGCAAGCCGCGCGCAAATTCAGCCGCGCAGGAGAAAAAATGTTTAGAAGAAAATCAATATAGTAAAAAATCAAAAATTAAATATCAAAAATCAAAATGACAGTGTAAAATTAAAAATTGGCTAATGCTAAAATGGTTTTTAATTTATTTCATTTTAACATTTTGCTCTGTCATTTTACACTTTGATTTTTAAATTTTAAATTTGAAACATGAGTCATAAAGTTGATCCAATATCAAATCGTTTAGGAATTATCAAAGACTGGAATTCCAAATGGTTTAATAAAAAAAAGCGTGCTGATTATTTACGCGAGGATTCTTTGATTAGGGATTTTATTAAGAAAAAACTTGCCAAAGCCGCTATAGAAAAAATAGTTATTGAAAGATCGGCGAATTTAATTAATATAATTATTTATTCAGCCCGGCCTGGAATTATTATTGGCCGCGGCGGAACCGGCGTGGAAGAATTAAAAAAAGAAATCAAGAAAAAGATTCAAGAAAAATCTGAAGTGCGGCTTGATATTCAGGAAATAAGGAAATCAGAAGTGAGCGCTGTTTTAGTCGGGCAAAATATCGCGGAACAATTAGAAAAGCGTATGCCGTTTCGCCGAGTGCTTAAAAAAAGTATTGATCAAGTAAGCCAGAATAAAAATGTGAAAGGGGTTAAAATCGCTGTTAAAGGGCGGTTAGACGGAACAGAGATGGCGCGGCGGGAATGGCTTAAAGACGGCAGAATTCCTCTTCAAACTTTGCGGGCAGATATTGATTTTGCCAAAGTGAACGCTTATACCACTTATGGAGTGGTGGGAATTAAAGTTTGGATTTATAAGGAACAGAGTAATTCTGAAGCAAGTAAAAAATAATTGTTATTTTTTTATTGATTTAAAATTAAAGCTAATCTTAATTTTCAATGAACTAATTTTCAAACTTAATCAATTTGTTTAAAAATTAAATCATTAGAAATTTAATAGAAATTAGAAATTAAAAATTAAAAATTTTAAACTTGGTATTCAAAATGAATTTTAGAACTAAGCAAAAATAAACGAAACAGAAAATATGTTAACTCCTCGTAAGGTAAAACATCGAAAACATCAGAAAGGAAAATTCAGGCCTCAAGCGAAAAGAGGAACCTATCTTAGTTATGGCTCGTATGGATTGAAAGCGGAAGCTAACGCTTGGATTTCCGCGCGCCAAATTGAAGCAGCCCGCCGGGCAATGACGAGATTTGTCAAGCGAGGCGGAAAAATTTGGATTAGAATTTTTCCGGACAAGCCGATCACTCAAAAGGGCGCTGAAGTCGGAATGGGAAAAGGAAAAGGGAGTGTTGATCATTTTGTTTCTGTGGTTGAAGCTGGCAGAATTATTTTTGAAATAGACGGAATACCAGAAGAAACAGCGAAGGAAGCAATGAGATTAGCCGGCAGAAAGTTACCGATTAAAACAAAATTTGTGATGAAATAATATAAATTCCCCCTTTACAGATTTTTTAAATTTGATATAATAAAATAAAGATTTATAGAAATATTTTAATAATATTTATTATTTTTTTAAATCCAAAATTATGGAAATTAAACCAGATATTGAAACATTTGCCAGAATAAAAGTCGTTGGAGTCGGCGGAAGCGGTTGCAATGGCATTAGCCGGATGGTTGCGTCTAAACTTAAAGGCGTTGATTTTATTGCGGTTAATACTGACGCGCAAGATCTTCATCACGCCATCGCTCCAGAGAAAATTCACATTGGCAAAAATTTAACACGGGGATTAGGAGTTGGGATGGATCCGGAAAAAGGCCGCCAAGCGGCTGAAGAAAGCCGGGAAGAAATTCGCCAGGCGCTAAAAGGAACTGATATGGTTTTCATCACTTGCGGTTTGGGCGGAGGAACCGGAACTGGCGCCGCTCCGATAATCGCTGAAGAAGCTAAAGAAGTCGGTGCTTTGACGGTTGCCGTAGTTACTAAGCCGTTTAGTTTTGAAGGCGCGCGCAGAATGTCAATTGCCGAGGAAGGATTGGAAGAATTAATTAATCGTGTTGATACTTTGATTACAATTCCTAATGATAAAATTCTTCAGATTATTGACAAGAAAACAACTCTTCTTGACGCTTTTAAAATTGTTGATGATGTTTTACGGCAAGGCGTTCAGGGAATTTCTGATTTAATTGTGGTTCCCGGAGTAATTAATGTTGATTTTGCTGATGTCAAAACAATTATGCAAGATGCTGGTTCCGCTTTAATGGGAATTGGACGGGCAACCGGAGAGAACAGAGCTCATGAAGCGGCGCGTTTGGCGATTAACAGTCCTCTTTTGGAACTTTCGGTTTCCGGGGCAAAAGGCGTTTTGTTCAACATTTCCGGCGGCGAAGATTTGGGAATGGCTGAAGTTAACGAAGCGGCAAATATTATTACCGAATCAATTGATACTGACGCAAAAGTTATTTTTGGTGCGGTTGTTGACGACAAATTGAAAAAAGGCGAAATGAAAATTACCGTTATTGCCACTGGTTTTGGCGACGCGCCTTTGAAAAAAATTGAGAAAGGCAAAGATAAAAAAATAACCCAGTTATTCAAGCCGTCTGGATTAAATCTTCAATCAAGAGAAATTTCCAAAGAAGTTTCCAAAGAAAAGAAAAGTAATGATGTTTTTAAAAAAGTGAGTTCGGTTTCCCAAGACGATGAGTTTGACATCCCAACTTTTATAAGAAAGAAATTAAAGAGTTCGTAAAGATGAAATCTTTCTTTTTGTCATTTCCGCGGAGACGGGAATCCAAAATTTTGGTTAATTGAATTTTAAAGATGAATATAAAAAAAGAGAGATTTAAATTAGTGCCGGCTTCATATTTGATTTTGATAAAAGATAATAAAATTTTGCTTTCTAAACGGTTTAATACCGGATATGAAGATGGAAATTACAGTGTTGTTGCCGGTCATTTAGATGGAAATGAAACTTTTATTCAAGCAATAATTAGAGAGACAAAGGAAGAATCCGATATTGATATAAAGCCAGAAGATTTAAAAGTTGTCCATATGATGCACAGAAAAGTTCCGGGTGAAGAAAGGATTGATTGTTTTCTTGCAACAAAAAAATGGCAAGGCAAGCCAAAAATTATGGAACCGCATAAATGTGATGATTTAAAATGGTTTGAACTTGATAATCTTCCGGAAAATACTGTCCTGTATATAAAACAAGCGATTGATTGTATTTCTAAAAATATATTTTACAGTGAGTTTGGATGGTGAAAAATTTTGAATTTGCCTGGATAGCTCAGTGGTAGAGCAACTCCATGGTAAGGAGTAGGTCGTCGGTTCAAGTCCGACTCCAGGCTCAGACATTTTACATTTTAAATTTACTACTGTGTCTCAAAAAAATCTTATAAAATTACAATGCAGCCAATGCAAAAGAATAAATTACTATTCTCGTCGGAATCAAAAAAGCGACAAGGAAAAGTTAGAATTGAAAAAATTTTGCAAATGGTGCAAAAAGCATACTGCTCATAAAGAAATGAAAAAATAATTTTTTGGGAGTGTGGTCTAGTGGTAGAATTTCGGTCTCCAATCCCGCACTTTTGATGGGAGTGTAGTGTCAATGGTAGCACAACGGTCTCCAAAACCGTTCGTTTAGGTTCGAATCCTAACACTCCTGCCATTAAAAGTGCGGGACGATTCCTTCCACTCCTGCCACATTATTTTAAATTTTTCACCATATAAGTATCTTTTAATCGATAACCAAATTTTCGCCAATATTGGCGGACGCCAACGCCGGAAATAACGGCGATTTTTTTTATTTTAAATTTCGGACAAAAGTCATTGAGAACAATTTTTTCCGCTTCTTGAACCATTTTTCCCCCCAAACCTTGATGCTGAGGCGCGACTTTTATTTTACTTCCTATCGGCACAGAAACGCCGTAGGTATGAATTTCGCGGATGATCGCCGCGTTTTCTAAAACTTTGATAACTTGTTTTCCGCCGATAAAAATTTGCGAAGGGATTCTTAACCGTAAAAAAGCGTAAATTTTTTTTCGTTTTAAATCTTCCCAACTTAAAAATATTTCTTTTCCTCCAGACGCCGGATAGTCATAACGAAAAAGTTTTACCTCGTGCTTTTTTAAATCATAAAAATTTTTTATTTCCCGGCAGCGAATGCATTTGCATTGCCATCCGCGTTCTTTCATTTCTTTAGTAACTATTTCGCGAAGATTGGAAATTTTGCTTCCGGCAACAATGCTCGGCGCTGGAATATCGCGGATTACCCGGACAATTCTGACATAGTAGGGGATATCTTTTTTTATTTCCGCCAAAAGATTGATTAAAGTTTTATCTGAATATGGTTTATATTTACCTTTTTTATACCATTGATAAATTTTTGCTTCTTTGGTCACCATACAAGGATAAATTTTAAGCATATCCGGCTGAAAATTTTCATCTTTGAAAATTCTTTTGAATATTTCCTTGTCAGTTTTTAAATTTGAGCCGGGCAAATCAGGCATTAAATGATAATTGATTTTGAACCCGGCGTCTTTTAAAAGTTTTGTCGCTTGAATTGTTTCAGCAACGCCGTGCCCTCGATTATTTAAATCCAAAATTTTATTATTTAAGGACTGTACGCCAATTTCAATCTTAGTTACTCCCAAATCGCGAAATTTTTTAATTTCCTTTTCATTAATATGGTCAGGCCGCGTTTCCACTGAAAGTCCGACAATTCGATATTTTGCTTTTTCATTTATTTTTTGCGCTTTTTTTAGTGTTTTAAATTTTTTATTATTACAAGTTTCAAAACATTTCTTGATAAAACTTTTCTGATATTTGAAAGGCAAAGAAGAAAAAGTTCCGCCAATAATAATTAGTTCAATTTTATCGGTTGGATGTCCCATTTTTTCAAGAGCGGTTAAGCGGTTTTTGATTTGTTTGACTGGATCAAAATTGCAAATGATCGCCCGCATTACTGCTGGCTCGTTAGAAAGATAGCTTTTTGGAATATTTTTTTCAGTCGGGCAATAAACGCAATCGTGCGGACAAGGATACGGCTTGGTTAAAATCGCGACCACAGTCACTCCGGAAAGTGAACGCATTTTTTTGGTTATTAAAATTTCCTCCAGATTTTTATTTGGAGAAATTTTTCTTTTTTTAATCAGCTCGCGATAAATTTCAAGAAGATTAATTTTCGAAGGAAACGGCATTTTAAATTTCTCTGAATTTTTCCTGATAATCCTGTCCATTTCCTTGCTATTTTTTACTTTCCTTTTTGCCGCTTCTTGAATAATATTTTTTTGGAATTGATTTTTATCCATTGAACAACTTATTTTTGCTTGAACCATAAAAAAGGGTTTTTAACCCTTTTTTTATTTGTATTTAAAATTTCATATTATATTATAAAAATTAAAAATAATCTTTCAATTTGCCGGCTTCTTTGTGTTTTTTAATTCGTTCCAAAACTTTTGCTTCAATTTGGCGGATTCTTTCTCTTGTCACTCCAAATTCTTTGCCGATTTCTTCAAGAGTATGGGTGATTCCATCTTCCAGTCCGAAACGCATTTTAATAATTTTTTGTTCGCGCGGCGGCAATTCAACAATAATTTCCTTAACATAATCTTTTAGAAGTTCACGGCCAGCTGCTTGTGAAGGCAGAATTGTTTCAGTATCTTCAATAAAATCTCCCAGAGAACTTTCGTCATCATCTTCGCCGACTGATGTTTCCAAAGAAATTGTCTCTTGAGAAATTTTCATAATCTGACTAATTTTTTCTATTGGCAAATCCATTTCAACAGCGATTTCTTCAAGTAAGGGCTCACGTCCTAAATCTTGGACAAGCCGGCGGGTTATCTGATTGTATTTGTTAATTGTTTCAACCATATGGACTGGAATGCGGATAGTCCGCGACTGATCAGCTAAAGCGCGAGTAATTGCCTGCCTAATCCACCAAGTGGCATAAGTGGAAAATTTATATCCTTTACGCCATTCATATTTTTCCACCGCTCTAAAAAGTCCGATATTTCCTTCTTGTATTAAATCCAAAAGCCCCAAGTTTGGGCTTCGCCCGATATATTTTTTGGCAATGCTTACAACTAATCTTAAATTTGATTCAACTAATTTTTTTCTAGCGCCAACATCGCCTTTTTCTATTTTTTTTGCTAAATCAACTTCCTCTGGACCTTTAAGCAGCGGAACTTTTCCGATTTCTTTTAAATACATTTGCACTGAATCAGTGGAAACCATTTTAAGATCATCGGTTTCTTCAATATCCAAAGCTTTTTTCATTTCCTGCTTTTCTTCTTTCTTTGTTTTTTTTCTTTCCGGAGCGGCAACAATTTCCGGCGCACTTTCTATTTTAATATTTTCTCTGTCCAAACATTCATATAAATGCTCAAGTCCCGCAAGGTCTTCTTCCGCGCGGGGAACTATTTGAATTATTTCCGCTTCAGTAACAAATCCGCGCTGTCTGCCGCGCGAAATAAGCTCATTAATTTGTTCTTGGCTGATTACACTTTTTTTAATCCGTTTCTTGATTTTTTTCTTAACTTTTTTTGCCGGCAGTTTTCTTTTTGCCGACTTTTTTAATATTTTTTTCTTACTTCGCTTTAAACGGCTAATTTTTTTTCTGGCTTTCTGCGACTTGATTTTTTTCTTGATTTGTTCCCCCTTTTTGGCTTTAATGGTTTTTTTCTTAATGCTTTTTCGCGCAGTTATTTTTTTCTTGATTTTTTTTACTTTCTTTGCTGGTTTAATTTTCTTAACTTTTTTCACTGGTTTTCTTTTAACCTTTTTCTTTTTTACAGCGCCCTTCGGTTTTTTAAAAAGTTTGGAAATTTTTCTTGATTTTGTTTTAAAACGAGTAATTTTTTTCTTCTTTTTTATCATAGTTTTAATAATTTAATTCTTTTAGGATTGAAGAGTTTATTTTTTTGTCATTCCTGCGAAGGCAGGAATCTACGCTTATAATTTATGTTTATTGTAATAGTGGATTCCCGCCTACGCGGGAATGATATTAGTTTTAATATCTTTAATTTAACATATTTAATAAGTTTTAGCAAAAAATATTTGTTCAATATGTTCTTTTATCTCCTTTTCAAATCTTTCTTTTGAAAATTTTTCCGCTTGTTTTTTGATCTCATCAGAATTATATTTTTTTTCATTTTTCATTAATCGACGGACACCATCGGCTAAAAGTTCCGGAACCGGTTCGTTAAAAAATTCGCCAGTCACTGATTCAATCATTGTTTCAGTCAATCCGCCTTTTCTATAAGCTAAAATCGGTTTACCAAAAGACATTGTTTCGCAAGCGGTAATTCCGAAATCATCCTCGCCGGAAAAAATAAATGCCCGGCAATCTTGATAATACTGCCTGATTTTTTCCTCCGGTTGAAAACCGAGAAATTTTATATTTTTCCGAGCCATTTTTTGCAAATCTTTTTTCTGCCTGCCTTCGCCGATAATTATTAAAGGAAGTTCTAATTTATTAAACGCCTTAATCGCCAAATCAATTCTCTTATATGGACTCAGCCGTGAAATAATCAAAAAATATTTTTTAGCTGGTAGCTGGTAGCCCTGCCTGCCGGCAGGCAGGCTGGTAGCTGGTAGCTGGCGTATGCCTACCGGCGGATAAATTACTTTAGAATCGCGCGAGTAGTATTTTTTAATTTTCTCGGCTGTTGTTTTAGAATTGGCAATAAAATAATTAACGCGGTCAGCGGAAATTTTATCCCACATTCTGAAATAATGCAGTATTGGCAAAACAAAAAATTTTTTAATTTTTCCAATTTTTCTTTCTTTAAGGTAATTATAATGCCAATCCCAAACAAAACGCATCGGCGCGTGACAATAAGAAATATGAATTGTTTTTGGCTTGGTGATAATTCCTTTGGCAAATGAATTTGAGCTGGAAATAACCAAATCAAAATCTCTTAAATCAAATGTTTCCGGCGCTGTCGGCAAGAACGGCAAAAGATATTCTTTTCGTTGCTGAAAGATTTTCGGAAATTTTTGCAAAAAAGAAGTTCTAATTTCGGCTTGAGGAAAATATTGTTCCATTTTTTTCTTATCGTAAAGTAAAGTATAAATCGGAGCTTCCGGCCAAACGTTATGCAAAGAAAGGAGCACCTGTTCAGCGCCTCCAAAATTAGTCAGCCAATCGTGAACTAAAGCAATTTTCATTTTATGTTTCAATTATCCTCCTTCTATTTTTTCTAAATTTATTTCTTTCAAAATTTCTAAATTTACCTTGAGAGCGGAAATATCTGCCGAATTGAGGCCGTACAATTTTCTGGCTGAAATCATGCGATTTAGCAGAAAGAGAAACTTGTTTTAATTCAGAAATTTCATTAAGCAGTTTTTCTTCTATTTTTTTTGTTAAAAAAGTCACCCTGTCCATTTTTTCTCTTGGATCAAAAATTAGTGCAATCTCAGCAAAATTGCTCGGACCGATTTTACGTGTTTTAATCTCAGAAAATTTTTGGAAATTTTTTTCAAGAATTTTTTTTATTTTTTCTTCCAATTCAGGATTAGCCGTATCAACCAAAGAATCAACTATTTCTTTGCTTAAGCGATAGACCTCGTAAAAAATGTAAAAAGCGACCAAAACGGCTAAAATGCTGTCGGCAGCCGGATAAAATTTTACTAAAACCAAACCAATTAATACCGCTAATGAAGAGTAAACATCAGCTCGCGAATGTTCGGCATCGGCGACTAAAGCCAAAGAAGAAAATTTATTTCCTATGGAAAATTTTAATCTGGCCATCACTTCGTTAATAATTGCCGAACAAGCCATTAAAATAATTCCCAGAATTGTAAAATGGGCGACTGTTTCTCCTGATAAAATATTTTTCACCACTTCAAATAAAATCCAGCAAGCGGAAAGAAAAAGCAAAACAACAACCATTAAGCCAGCTAAGCTTTCGTATCGTTCATGTCCGTAAGGATGTTCTTTGTCGGCTGGTTTTCCCGCCGCTTTGATTCCAAGAAAAGTTATTAATGAAGAAGCAAAATCAACCATAGAATGCAAACCTTCAGCCATCAGGACAAAGCTTTGGCTGAAAAATCCAACAGCAATTTTAACAATAGCCATTATTAAATTGACTAAACTTGAGATTAAAGATAAACTTTTTGGATTTTTCATAAAAAATGACAATGATATTTTAAAGCAAACTTTTTTGTCCTATTGAACTGCCTTTTTTGATTCCTTCTTTTTCTTCTGAAGAAAAAATTTCAATTTTTCCAAACTCGCCGTCATAACCGGGATGAATTTTAACTTTTTCTTCGCGAATTCTTATAATTCCTTCGGCGATTAAAGAAGAAGCGACGCTTTCTATTTCTTCTTTGCTTTTGTCCAAAAGAATTTCAAACTCGCTTCCTAAATTACTGACCATTTTCTTATATTCTTCCTGAACTGTTTTACTCGCTTTGCCCATTCCAAAAGTGTCAGCAATTATTTCTTGCAAAGGAATCAAACATTTAAAAGGTATAATTTTTTTCGGCTTTCTGCCTTTAGGACGGTCAGCCAGTTTTTCAACCCTGTTCATTACGCCGACTGTGAGCGGTTTGCCACACTTAGGACAAATATTTTTATGCTCTTTGGTTTCTTTTGGAGAAAAAACAATCTGGCAATTTCTATGCCCGTCAAAATGATATTTTCCTTCTTGAGGAAAAAATTCAATTGTTGAAATTAATTTTAACATTTGAGAATTTTGAGAAATTTTAGCGCCTAATTTTATCGCTTCAATAATTGCTTGATAATTTAATTCTTCACCTTCAAAAAGATTTGCCTCTCGGCCTAAATTCGCCGGAGAGTGGGCGTCAGAATTGGAAATTAAAGTGATATTATCCAAAGCTGACCATCTCCAATTCATTGCCGGATCCGAAGAAAGTCCGGTTTCAATAGCGTAAATATATTTTGTCCAATCGCCAAAACATTCTTCCAAAGAATCAAATCCTGATTGCGAGCCAAAAACACCAAACCAAGGAGTCCAGGCATGAGCCGGAATTAAAATACAATCTTCGGAAATATTTAAAATAATTTTCAATAATTCTTCAGAATCCAACCCCAAAATCGGGCGACCGTCAGATTTTAAATTGCCAATCCAACTAAGCTGGGTATTTATTTTATTAACAATATCAAAACTTGGAGCAAAAATTATATTGTGAATTCTCCTGCCGCGCCCGTTTTTGGAATAAATACTGCTAATTTCGCTAGTCAAAATAAATCTTGTTTTATTCTCTTCGCTCTTATTGCTTTTGTTTTTCTCATTAATAAATTTTTCCTCATTTTCTCCGCCTACGGCGGATCCGCCGTAGGCGGAAACTTTTAATTTATAAAGTCCCGGTTCTGCCGGCTCTAATTTTTCTTTAAGCTCGGCAAGCCACTGCGGATGCGTAAAATCGCCAGTTCCTAAAACTTTTATGCCTTTTATTCGCGCCCATTTGTCCAAACTTTCAACATTCATTTCCTGGCTTACTGCTCTGGAATATTTTGAGTGAATATGAAAATCAGCGATAAATTTCATAGTTATTTACGCTTTAATTATTTTAATTTCACTTTTTTATTATAAAACAAATTCTTTTATATTTCAAGCCGAAATTTACGCTTCCAAAAATCCATTCACGATTAAATCAATTGCTTGTTTTTCCGTGAGTCCGCGCATTCGTAAATAATTTAATTCTTCTTCGGAAATTTTTCCGATTGACGCTTCGTGAGTGATTTGCGCTTTTTTGTTTTGACAAACTAATTCTGGGATGAGTTTGATAATTGATTTTTCGACAATCCTGCCTCGTCGGCAGGCAAGCTCAGAATGGAATTTTTCAGAACTAACTAATAATCCTTGGCAATCAAGATGACCTTTGCTTTCTGCTTCGGCCCTGACTTGAGAATGAGCGCTTATCCTGCTGTTTTCTTTTCCAACTAATCTTAATTTTATTATTCCGGACGAATTTTTTTCTTTCAAAATCAAAATATCATTAATGTTTATATCAGATTGAATGGAATTTATAATAATGTTCAAATTTGCGCTTGCTTTTTCAAAGGTGTTTATTCGGGTATTAATTTTAAGTTTTTTCGGCGATTGGAAATTTTTGTAAGAATAATCTAATTTAGAATTTTTTTCTAAAATAAACTGATAATCCGATTCAACAATATCGCTTTTGTCCCAAGATTGGATATGCTCGTATTTCAAAGCGGAATTTTCTTTTAAAATAATTTTTCCCTGGGCTTTGTGTTGACCGGATAAGTTTTTTCTTTGGGAATTACAAATTCCCTGAAGATTAACTTTTAAATTTTTTTCAATCACCAAAAGATTTTGAAGATTTTGCTTAGTATTTTTTGCGGCGATAGAAACACAGGTTGAAAAATAAGAACTGATATTTTTTTTCACCCAGATAAAATAACCCTGCTTCGGCTTTTTTTGAAAATATTTTTTTGTCCAATTATATTTTTCCCAGGCGATTTTGCTTGGTAAAATTTCAACGCCGCTTATTCGGCAAATTTTTGGAGTTTTATTATCTATTTGCGCATAAGCCGGCTTGTAAATGTTTTTTGCATTTTTCATAGCCATATTTTTTAATTGTTTTTAAAACTTGGCGATAATCTTTTCCTTGGCAGACAATTTTTCCGGCGATCATTATATTTACTTTTTGCGGCTTTAAAAATTTTAAAATTTCGCCGGAGTGGGTGATAATCAAAACAGAAACTTTTTTATCAATTAAATCTTTTTTAATTATTTCGGCGACCATTTCCACTTTTTTCAAATCCAAACCGGAATCTATTTCATCAAAGATAACCATTTTTGGCTTTAAAGATAAAATTTGCAGAAGTTCGGATATTTTTTTCTCGCCGCCGGAAAAATCAACATTTATTTCTCTGTTTAAAAAATTTAAATTGACAGATTGTTTTTTAATTTTTGTATTTTTGGAAAGTTTAAGATGAGAAGATGGAACTTTAGAAATTTTTTTCAAAAGATTGGAAAATTTTACTCCTTTAATCGCCGGCGGATTTTGCCAGGACAAAACCAATCCCATTTTTACTCTTTTTTCCGGAGACAGTTTGGAAATTTCCTTTCCATTAAAAAAAATCTTTCCTTCTGCGGATTTAAATTTCGGATTTCCGGCAATTACCTGAACAAAAGTGCTTTTTCCGCTGGCATTTGGACCCAGCAGCGCCTGAACTTCCCCTTTTTTTATTTCCAAATCAATCCCTTTCAAAATTTCCTTATTGTCCTTTTTAAGTTTTAGATTTTTAATCTTCAGCATAAGCTTCAAAACCCTATTTTCAAACTAACAATTTCAAACGGTTTGACTTCCATTTTAATTTTTTCGCCTTGGAAGTCAATTTCCTTTTCTTCCTGCTCCAATAAATTTACAATTTTTACCGTTTTTGGTTTTTTAAATAATGTAATTTCCGTTTTGGTTTTTTCTCCTTTTGTTTCAAAAAATCTCAAAATTATTTCATCATCTTTCTCGGATTTTTTCAGCGTGGCAAGAATAATATTATTCGGCTTTATTTCAAGAAAAGACATTTCAGAAGGCAAAGATTTTTTATTAGAATCTGAATCGTCGTTATTTTCAAATGGCAATTGCAGAGCTTTCGGGCGGAAACTTGATTCATATGCTTTAACAAAAGAAGATGCTTGCTTCCAATCTTTTTGATGCGGGAAAATAGAATAATAAAAACAATGCTTGCCAAATTCCGCAGCATCCGGAACCGGAACAGTTGGTCCCATTTTGCCATCGCCTGAAACCATCTGAACGCTTCGAAACAAAGTAAGATAAATATTTCCGTCCCTTATTTCATTTTCCGGAGTGCCGGCGTTAATTACCGTCAACCCTTTATTTTTATCAGAATAATCAATCCAATTTAAAGAAGGAAAAATTCCAGAGGGCTGTTCTTTCCATTCTTTATTTTGCTTGGCATAATGCTGGTTTGTGGCTCGTTCAACAACTCCGAACTGGGATTCGCAATTATATTTTTTTGATTTAATATCAGTGAAAAATCTCACTCTTGCTCTGATATGGGGATGCTGATTATCAATTAAAGTGGTAAAATCAATTCGTGGAATATCTTTGTAAATAATTATTTCTTTGGCAAAAGAAAAGAATTTATGACGCCACAAAAGCGGTTTCATTTTGTGCAAAAGGCGGTATGGCCAGCGAAGAGAAAGATAACCGCCTTTAATTTTAATCACTGTCCTTATCGGACTTTCTTTAATTTCAAATTTCTTCACTTTAAAAGAACCGTATTTTATTCCGTCGCCTCCTTCTGTTTTAAAAGGTTCGTCCAGAATCTGCCGATGGTAGTAAAGGTCGCCGAGTTCTTCTTCTAAAACTAAAGAATTTCCGCCGGCAATCCATTTTCCTTTTTGGTAAATATCAATCAAGCCGTTTTCCGGATTTACTTTAAATTTAAAAAAAGAATTTTTGATAATATTTCCGTTATTTTTTAAATAAACGGATGTTTTTTTGAGTTGCGGTTTTCTTGTTAAAACTTTGTATGTCTGAAAGCCAAGAGCGGGGACTGTGGCGACAAAACCAATTCTTACCTTGCGCAAAGAATAATCTTCATGCCTGACGGACTGTAAAATTTCCACTTCTATTTCTTCTTTATTGCTTTTTAATCCTTTAATTGCTTTAATTTTTCCTCTTTCAAAATTCAATTCTATTTCTGTCCAGTTTTTTATTTCAAAACCAAGAGGATTAAAAACTATAATATTTGCTTTTACTTTTAACGACTTAGCGATATTGGCAAGAGATTCTTCTGAAATTTCCGAGATTTCGTTTTTAAGCTGGCGAAAAATTTCTTTTACTTCAGGATAGCAATCGTCAATTCCGGTTCCCGGCAAAACATCGTGGAATCCTAAAAATAATATGTCTCTCCATGATTCTCTAAGTTCGTCTGAAGGATAATTATTTTTATTAGACAGCATATACGAAATAACTGCCCAGCGCTCGCAAGTTAAAATTAAATTTTCGTATTTTCTTGTTCCCTGCTTAATCCATATTCTGGTTGAAGCGCAGTCCGGAAAAACTTCGGAAAATTTTCCAGAATATAATTCCCCTTTTCTGATTTCTAATTTTTGTTTTCGCGCTTCTTTTTCCATCGCTTTGAAAAAATCAACAGATCTTGAAATTTTCATTTCCGCGTCTTTATATTTTTTATTCCATTTTTCAACTTCGTCGGAAGTTTCCGGCTGAGGCGGGGTAACTCCGCTTCCGGAAGGCATTAAAATATGGGAAGTTGCCGCAAGTTCTTTTAATTCTTTATAACTTTTTCTTAATTTTTGCAGATCCAAACCGGCGCGATAACCCTTTGGCATCCAATGGCTTAAAATTTTCGTGCCGTCCAATCCTTTCCAATAAAATTCCGAGAATTTCTTTTTATCCGCGCCGCGCCTAAAAGCAAAATATTTGTATCCTGATTTTTTATAAATTTGCGGAAGCTGGGCATTATAGCCGAAACTGTCAGCGCCCCACATCACCGGAACATCAATGCCGAATTTTTCTTTTAAATATTTTTTTCCAAAAAGAATTTCCCTGACTAATGTTTCTCCGTTGGCTAACATCGTATCAGCCATCAAATATTCGCCGTCAGCAATTTCAATTTTTCCCTGCTGGATGAATTTCTTGATTTTTGAAAAAAGTTTTGGATTTCTATTTTCAATTTTTTCCAGCAGAAATGTCTGTTCAATGAGAAATTTGTAATCGGTTGTTTCAATCAGTTCAATCGCTTTTTTTAAAATCAGATCAATGTTGATATAAAAATAATCCTCTTTGGTAAAAACCCAAACTGCATCATAATGAGTATGAGGGACAAGATAAATGGTGTCTTTTCTTTTTGTTTTTTGAGATTTTTTTTGTTTGATTTTTTTAGATTGTTTTTTACGCATAGATTTTTTAAATAATTTAAGAATTACGATTTAAGAATTAAGAATGAATTTATTTCAAAACAAAGCTTTCAATTCCTTTTACCCATCCTTCCGGACCAATTCCATTTATTCTATAAAGCTTGGAAAATTTAATTTTCGGATTCCAGATTCCATTTTTGTTTTTAACTAAAATTGGAACATCAACAACTTTTAACATTGATAAATCATTCAAACTGTCTCCCAATCCGATTGTTTTAATTTCACCAAATTCTTTTTGAAAAAGTTTTGCTAAGATTTTTACCGCCTTTCCTTTGCCAGCGTTTTTGCCAAAAATATTATAATACCGTCCGCCGTGAGTAAAATTAAATCCCGCTTTTTTTATTTTTTCAAAAAGAATTTTTTCTTTTTCTGCCTCATCTTTATTGGAATTATTTAATAAGATAAAACTTTCATTATAATTTTTTCTCTTGGCTAATTTTGCCATTTTAAGAGACAGTCCCGAATCTTCTGAAACTTCTTTTGCGCTCATATCGCCAAAACCTTTAATTTTAAATCCGGTTTCTTTTTTAATTTTATTCAGAACTGCCCTTAATTTTTTATACGGTTCACTCAGTTCAATTATGAAATAATTTTTTGATGATTTGGAATATGGAAAAGAAAAAGAAAAATAATTTTTCGGAATAAAAATTGCTCCGCCATTTTCAGCGATAAAAGGAGTGTTATTTTTTAATTTTTTTTGAAAATATTCATTTTCCGCTTGAGTTTTGCAAGTGCAAAAAACCACCGGAATTTTTTTCTCTTTCAAAATTTTCAGATACGGCAAAGCTTTTTTAAAAGAATAATTAAAACCGTCAAGCAATGTTCCGTCTAAATCCGTAAAAATAATTTGTTTCATTTTTGTATAATTTAGTGTTTTTTAAAAACTGAAAAACATAAACATTTTTTCGCTCAGTTGCTCGTCCCGCCCTAATCCCAAAGAATATTTTCGTCTATCAATGAACCAAAGGCGAAGCCGCCTTACGGCTCTACAATTCTATTGTAATAAATTCTGCGATAGGATTAGGGCGGGGCGAGCTCCAGCTCAACTATAAAAAAAGTTTCTTTAAAAGAAATGGATTTATTTATTTAATAATATTAAGAAACAAAAATTTGTGCTGGGCTTAAATCTTCGCAAAAAAATGCCTATGTTTTTCAGTGATAAATTTATCTAATTTCCTTATAATTTTAGTTTAACGCATTCAAAATTTTTGTCAATTTTAAAAAAATGTGTTAAATTAAGATTAGAGAAGTAAAAATTTAATTCGTAAATCATAAAAATATGACATTAAAAACCCGTAAAATTTTATTTTTAATTTGCCTTTTAATTTTTATTGCCGGAGTTCCAATTTTAGTGGGCTATGCTTTGGGCTACCGCTATAATCTAAAAGATAATCGTTTAATTAAAACAGGGGCTTTTCTTTTAAAAACCCAGCCGAGCGAAACCAACATTTATCTTGACGGTTTGCTTCAGGACAATAAAATGATGATTACGCCAAAAGGACTGATTGATAAATTTATTATTATCACCGGATTAGAGCCAAAAAATTATTTATTGGAAATAAAATTAGAAAATTATCATCCTTGGAAAAAAAATCTTAAAATTAAAGAGGGATTGGTGACTAAAGCGGACAACATTGTTCTTCTGCCGAAAAGTCCTGAGATTTTTTCTTTAAATAACGAAGAAGAAATAATTGAAATTCTCCCTTTTTCTAATAATAATTTTGACCAAATTAATGATCAAGAAAAAATAATTTCCAAAATTATAGGCAATCATTTTTTCACTTATACAATTTTTCAAAATAATATTTACTATTTAGAAAAACCAAGCGGAATTATCTATAAAACTGATTTAAGCGGAAAAAATAAAAAACAAATAAATTTAACTTGCTTAGAATCAGAAAATTTATCAAAAGAAACAAAATTAATTATTTCCGATAAAGAAAAAATCGCTGTTTTAAATAATAATTTGCTTTATTTATTAAACCAAAATAACCAATTGATATTAATTTCAAACAATGCTAAAAGCGCGGAATTTTTTCTAGATTCATCCGATCTTCTTTGGTTCACTTCTTCAGAAATTTATGTCTGGCAACAGAATATTCAATCAGAAAATGGAGGAAACAGCCAATTAATCACCCGTTATGGCAAGGAAATAAAAAACGCTGTTTGGGCTGGTGATTCTAATCATATTTTCTTTATTGTTGGCAAAAAAATAAAATTTATTGAAACAGATGATCGCGATCAGCGGAATGTTTTTGATTTTATAGAACTTAAAAATGAAGATGGCAATTTATTTTACGATTCCAAAAATAAAAAGTTATATTTTTTGGATGGAGAAATTTATTGGACTGATTTAAAAGATTCTTTTTAAAAATTTTATCTTAAAATTTTTTCATCATTTTCTCCAAAGATAAACAGTTAATTACATCTTTTCTCTCTGCCCAGCCGCGGCGAGCTTGGGCAATTCCGAATTTTAAAAAATCAAAATGGGGGATTGAATGAGCGTCAGTGCTGATGGATAATTTTACTCCGGCAGAAATCGCTTTTCTGGCATTTTCATCATTTAAATCCAATCTTTGCGGCCAGGAATTAATTTCCAAGGCCGTTTTTGTTTTAACTGCTTCCTGAAAAATTTTTTCTAAATCTAATAAATATCCTTCTCTTTTTTGAATAATTCTGCCAGTCGGGTGGGCGATAACTTTCACGTTTTTATTTCTCATCGCTCTTAAAATTCTCTCGGTCATTTCATCCTTACTCATTTTAAAATGCGAATGGACTCCGGCAATTACAAAATCCAATTTTGATAAAGTTTGATCGTTAATATCCAATGTTCCATTTGATTTGATATTTACCTCGGCACCGCTCAAAATTTTAATCCCTTTTAATTTGCAGTTTATTTTTTCAATTTCTTTTTTTTGCCGAAGAAGTTTTTTAGCGTCCAGGCCGCCGGCGATTTTCAAACTTCCAGTATGGTCGGTAATCGCTAAATATTGTCGCCCTATTTTTTGCGCCGCTTTAGCGATGGTTAAAATACTTTCTTTTCCGTCGCTCCAATCCGTATGGCAATGGAGGTCGCCCTGAATTTCATTATAGCCGATTAATTTCGGCAATTTTTTATTTTTTGCCGCTTCAATTTCACCGTTTGCTTCGCGCAATTCCGGCTCAATATAATCTAATTCTAATTTTTTATAAATATCTTTTTCAGTTTTACTTGCTATGCATTTTTTTCCTTGAAATAATCCGTATTCATTTAATTTATATTTTTTTTCTATAGCAATTCTCCGCAATAAAATATTGTGCTCTCTGCTTCCGGTAAAATATTGGAGCGCCGAGCCAAAGCTTTTTTTCTCAACTACCCTCAAATCAACATCAAATCCTTCGCTCAATCGAATTGAAGATTTTGTTTTGCCTTTGCCCCAGATTTTTATTACTCCCGGCATTTTGACAAAATAATCCATTATTTTTTTCGGTTCTGTGGAAGCAATCAAAATATCTGCGTCACCAATAGTTTCTTTTTTTCGCCTGACAGAACCGGCCAAACTAATTTGTTCAACTTCTTTAAGTTTATTTAATTTGTTTTCTATTTCTTTAATAACTGGCAGAATAAATCCTAATAAAAATCGCCCTTTCGATTTTCGGACAAATTCAATTCCTTTGAGAATATTTTGTTCGGTTTTCTCGCCAAAGCCGTCTAAGTTTCTAATTTTACCAGTTTGAGCTTTTTTTTCCAAGTCATTTAAGTTTTTTATTCCTAATTTTTTAAAAAGAATCTTAATCATTTTCGGGCCCAATCCTTCAATGGCAGTCAGATTTTCCAAATCAACCGGACATTGTTTTTTTAATTTTTCATACTCTTTGATTTTTCCGGTTTTAATAAATTCCTCTATTTTTTTAGCAATTCCTTCACCGACTCCGGGAATCTGCTCTAATTTATTTTCTTGATAAATTTTTTCAATGTCTGTCGCCAAAACAGCGATTGTCTGAGCCGCTTTTTGGTAGGCCTTTGGCTTGAATTGGACATCTTCCATTTCCAGCAAAAACGCCATTTCAGAAAAAATTTTAGCAAGTTGAAAATTTTTCATAAAATACCTTTGTCATTCCTGCGAAGGCAGGAATCCAGTATTGAAATTGATTTTATAGATTGGGGTTGACCCCGTTCCTAAATTTAAAAAACAGTATCACATAGAAGAAATACCAGAAGATACTTCAGGTATTTGAATTATGATAGATGGTATTGTCCGTCTACAACGGATCAGCCAAAGGATGATAAATTTAGGAACGGGGTTGACAATTTTATAATATCTGATAAGATATAAGCAAAGGAGGAAAAAAATTAGGAGGTAAAAAAAGAAAAGAATGAACAAAAATAACAGAAAGAAATTAGCAGCAACGCTGAACCCTTCAGATTTCTCACTATTCCTTTCAGCGATGCTCTTATTGATACTATTGGTTTCAATTACATTAGTCAATGTAGAATTTCAGTTAACAGTAAAACATATTTTTTCAGAATCAGGTACGATAACAGCCATACTAGCATTTATAGGGGGTTGCACAATAATGTACATTATAGCAATTCCTATTGACATTTTCTTGGAAAAGATCATCTATCCTAGAAGAAAACAAAGATGTTCGTAAAAATTAAACCAAATTGGGACTTTAAAAACTTATCAAGTCCCTCTTTTTTTTTATTTTTTCAACCTTTCTAAAATACTTTCCATCCCTCTGCTTTCAAATAAAACAACATCCCCCGATTTTAAATAATTTTTTAAAATTTGATAAACTTTTTCCGGATTTTCTTGGAGGAGGAATTTTTTACCATTAATAATATACTCCGCGAAATCTTTTTTTGTGATAATTATTAAATCACAGACTTCTGCCATTTTTTTACCAAGCGATTGATGGACTTTTTTTGTTGCTGGACCAAGCTCAATAATTCCCGGAAAAAGAATAATTTTTCTTCCGGAATTATCGCCAAAATTTTTAAGATATTCCAAAGCGGCTAAAACTCCGGCTGGATTTGCGTTGTAAGTATCGTCAATTAAATAAACTTTTCCGCTAAAAACGGACATCGTTTTTGCAATCGGCCTGATTTTTTTTACCGCTTGAGAAATTTCTTTCAAGCTCATTCCCAGATGTTCAGCCACGGTAACGCAAGCCAAAATATTTGAAACATTTTGTTTTCCAATTAAATTAATTTCAAAATTTTCGCTCGCTTCGCCACTAATTACCTTAAATCTAATTTTATCTTTTTCAACTTTAATATCTGAAGCGTAAATATCAGATTTTTCATCAATTGAAAAAAATTTCAAACTTTTCACTTTCAACTTTTCACTTTCAACTTTCAACTTACTGTTTATTATCGCCAATCCATCTTCCGGCAATGCTTCAATCAATTCAAATTTCGCTTTAACAGTATTTTCCAAACTTCCAAAAAGCGCCAGATGCTGTTCGTTGATTCCGGTTAAAATTCCAATTTTCGGTTTTACAATATCGCGAATCGCTTTTATTTCTCCTCGCTTGTAAGCGCCCATTTCCACAATAAAAATCTGATGCTCTGGCTTTAATTCATTTAAAATAACTTTTGCCACGCCGATATCAGTATTGGCTTTGACTGTTCTTAAGGTATTGAATTTCTGGGATAAAATTGTCGCCAAAAATTCTTTGGCGCTTGTTTTACCATAACTTCCGGTAATTCCAATAACAATTAAATTTGGATATTTTGCGATTTTATTTTTTGCTTTTTGAATAACGCGCGCTTTGGCAAATTTAGTCATTGGCTTTAGCAAAACCACCGTGAAAAAAATAAAAAACGGTAAAAGAATTGACAGCGCTAAAGTCAAAAGCATTATTACTGTTAAAGCGTTAATGTTTCCTGCCAAAGTTTTTTCCAAAGGAATCTGGATAAAATAAAACAGGAAAATAATTATTTCAAAAATAAAAACAGCTCCGCTGATTAAAAGAGCTTTTTTGGTAAAACGCGGCCGTTTGAAAATTCTTTTTTTGGCTTCAAAAATTCCTTTTAAAATTTCCAAAGCGAAAACAGTTAATACCAACCAGACAAAAATATTTCTCCACGATTCAGAAATAATTAAAAGCGGAAAGCTGGCAAAAAGAATCCAATGAGTAAGATTAAAAATATTAAGAATTGCCTGTCTACCACTTTTTAACGCTAAGTGGGCGTTCATTCTGTCAAAGCGATATTCTTTTAATTGCCAAAGCCAAACCCAAAACAAAACCGCGCGCGCGGTTCTAATTAACCAAAGAAAAATTATTAGATATATTAAAAACATAAAATATTTAAAAATTTCTGTCATTCCCGTGAAAACGGGAATCCAGATATGTTAAGTTTATCTCCTGGATTCCCACTTTCGTGGGAATGACATTATAAAACGGATTTTTAAATCTAAAAATTTTGTTTTATAAAATTTACCACTTTGTTTGCCAAATCTATTGGTATTTCTTTATACGGCGAGTGTCCGATGTTTTTTAAAACTTCCAATTTTGAATTTTGAATTTTTTTATTCATCAAATTAGCGTCTGATAGGAGAGTTATTTTATCTTTTTCGCCCCAAATAATCAAAGTTGGAGTTTTGATTTGAGATAGATGCGGAGTTAAATCCTGGCTAATTATTTTCTTAAATGTTTCTTTTAAAAATCCTTGCGTATGGATATAATCTTTTTCTCTAACAATAAATTTATAAAACGCTTTTCTAAATAAATTAAAAAATGGCAAAAATGAAAACTTGTTTCCAATTTTCGCTATTTGAAAAAACAGATTTTGTTTGAATGTTCTTTTATGTTTTATTCCGGCCGCGGAAACCAAAATTAATCCCTTCAATTTTTCCGGATGTTGAGCTGCATATTTTATGCTTATTCGTCCGCCAAAAGAATGTCCCAATAAAAAAAATGGTTCAGAAATTTCTGAAGAAAAATTTTTAAACCAATTAATATAATCATCCAAATCCCACGGATTTTTCAGTTCTGTTTCTTTTTTAAATCCCGGCAAATCTGGAACAATAATTTTTAATCCTTGCTTTTCAAGATTTTCTTTTACTTCTTGCCATTTTTCTTTAGAACTTCCCCATCCGTGGAGGATTATAATTGTATCTTGACAATTTTGCATATCATTTTATTTTTTTATTTCGCTAAACCCCAAATATTTCTCCAAAACTTTTGGAATTTTTACACTTCCGTCTTTTTGCTGGTGATTTTCTAAAATGGCGATTAAAATTCTCGGCGAAGCAATCATTGTATTATTTAAAGTATAAACAAATTTTTTGTTTCCATCTTTTGTTTTATATTTTATATTCAGCCGCCTCGCCTGCCAGTCAGTTAACATAGAATCAGAATGAGTTTCGCCGTAACTATTTCGAGAAGACATCCAAGTTTCAATATCCTGCATTTCATATTTTCCCGCGCCCATATCGCCGCTACAAATTTGTAAAACCCGATAAGGTAATTCCAATTCTTCTAAAATTTCCTGCGCGTTTTTGCTCATTTCTTCAAAGAGACAATCGCTTTTTTCTAAATTTGCCTGCGATATAATTACTTGTTCAATTTTCATAAATTCATGAAGCCGATATAAACCTTTGGTGTCTTTTCCGTAACTTCCAACTTCCGAACGATAACATTGGGAAAATCCGGCCATTTTTATCGGTAATTTTTTCTCGTCTATTATAGTGTTCGCGTAGTATGCCAATAACGCTGATTCAGATGTTCCGCCCAAATAAAATTTTTCTTTCATTTCTTTGCCGTCGGATAATCTTCCCGGATTTGCAATCTGATAAACTTCGTCTTTGCCTTCGGGAAAATGCCCGCTGCCGGTTAAAGCGAATTCCCGCAAAATTGTCGGCGGAATCATTATAGTAAATCCTTTTTTTCTTAATTTTTCCAAAGTAAATTGCATTAAAGCGAATTGCAAAAGCGCCGCTTCGTTTTTCAAATAATATCCGCGAAAGCCGCTTGTTTTAACTCCTTTTTCAATATCAATCAAATCCAAATCTTTTCCGATTTGAAGATGGTCTTTAATTGGAAAATCAAACTTGGGAATTTTTCCCCATTTGTAAATTTCTTTATTTTTGCTTTCGTCAGAACCAATCGGTGTTCTTTCAGAATAAACATTCGGAACCAAAAGCATCAGTTCATTATATTTTTCTTTGACGATTTTTAATTCGCTGTCTATTTTTTTAAATTCGCCTTTAAGTTTTTTTGCTTGTTCGCGATCATCTTTTCCTAATTTTTTTTGCTCGTTTTTAATCTCCTCGCTTTTTTGAATAAACTCTCTTCTTTTTTTATCCAAATCCAAAAGTTCATCAATATCTAAATTAATGTTTTTATTTTTACAAACTTCTTTCATTAAATCCTTATTTTCTCGGATGAAATTAATATCTAACATAGAAATATCAAAAATTAAAAATTAAAATGCAAAATGACAAATCAAAATTTTAAAATGATAAAATTTATATTAACAATGTCATTCCTGCGAAGGCAGGAATCTACGTTTATAATTTATACTTATTTTAATAGTGGATTCCCGCCTGCGCGGGAATGACAGAAAGGGAAGCGGGAATGACAGAAGAAAAAGAATAAAAAATTTGACAGAACTTTTTATTTTTGTAATAATTAAAATGGAGGTGGAAATAAAAAATGGATATAATCTGGTGGATAATTGGAATTGTAATAGGTTATTTTCTAATCGGATTAGTAACAGCCAAATCAATTTGTGACGAAAAAAATGGTAATGTAGAAATCTGGTTGATTATTGGCTTTTGGTGGATTGTATGTATTGGTTTGAGTGTAACCAGCTTCACCAATTGGATAAAAAAATAAAACAATCTAATATAAGGCATTGAATAATATATCTCAATGCTTTTTTTTGTCTAATTTTACTAAACCCTAAATATTTCTGTAAAACTTTAGATATTTTATAAATCCCCCTAACCCCCTTTAAAAAGGGGGAATTTTAAACTCCTGATATTTTTTATTTTAACCTTTTACAATCTTCCTCACTGGCCAGGAAATTTCAATTCCTTCCTGATCATATCGCGATTTCAGCGCCTTGATAAAATGATGGACGATTGTGTATTTGTTGGTTCTTTGGGCGACTCTTAAAATTATTGAAAACTGGATATTTGAATCGCCGAAAGTATGATATTTCATTGTCGGCTCAAAATCTTTTACCGCGCCGGGAACTATCTGTTGAATTTTATTCGCTATTTCAAGAGTTACTTTTTCCACTTTTTCCAAATCTGAATCATAAGCGACTCCGCACTGGATAATCACCCCCATTTCTTTTTCCGGATAAGAAACATTAGTGATGATACTGTCGGCAAGTTTTGAATTCGGAATAATAATAATATTATTGGCAATAGTTCTGATTTTTGTTGTTCGCCAGCCAATGTCTTCAACAAATCCAGAAAACCCGGAAGCGCCGCTTCCCAATTCAATAAAATCACCGACGCTCACCGGACGGTCGGAAATAAGATGGACTCCGGCGAAAAAATTTGAAAGAGTTGACTGAAGAGCCAAACCGATTGCCAAACCTCCGATGCCCAGTCCGGCGACCAAAGGAGTTACTTCAACATTGTAATGCTGTAAAACTATTAAAAGGGCGGCTAAATAAATTATTATATTAGTCACTTTGCTGATTAGTTTCGGAGTTTTTTCAAACTTTTTTTGGACTTTCAAAAAGCGGGAGATTAAAACATTTAAAACTTTAGAGGCAATTAAAGTAATGATTAAAATTGAGCCGATGAAAAATATTTTGTCTATCCATAAAGCGTATTGTTTTATAAAAGACAAATCTTTTACGGCAAACCATAATCCAATGAAAATAATAAATCCATAAAGCGGTTTGGTTATTATTTTTAAAATAATATCGTCTAAGTCGCTTTTTGTTTTGTCAGTAATTCCTTTGATGTAATTGACCAAGCAAAAATGAAAAAGTTTGGCAAAAACAGCCGAGCCGATTAAAATCAGAAAAAAATTTAAAATTTCATTTTGAATTAATAAAATTTGCATAGTTGTTTTTTTAAAATGTTATTTATTGTATTGTAAATTATTTTCTTAAATTATTTTTCAAAATCAATTTTTCTTTATATGCCTGATTATTAATATCTTTTCCAGTAATAAATACTTCTATTTTACCATTGTCTGAATATAACGGACAACCCATAACTTTTTTCGTCTCTCCTTTTTTTAAAGAATTGCAATAGTGGGCGAGTTTGGATATCGAATCTTCATCAGCATTGAAAAATTTATCCATTTCTATTTTTTGCTTTATTCCATCTTGGAGCGAAAAAATTTCGATTTTTAAATTTAAAATATCTCCGCCATGATTTGTTATATCAAAATAATTTTGTCTTTTTTGTAATGGACTAATAGAAATTTTTGGCGTTTTATCTTCCTTACGGAATTTTAAAGGCAAATAAACACCGGTAATATAGCCCAGAACAAATGTAATAATTGCAATAATAATAGTTTCCATAATTCAATTTTAAAAATAATTTTATTTAGCTTGCTAACCAGATATGTGATGTATAATTTTCTATCAATCCCTTGTAAATCTTCTTACTACTTCTGGCCATTTTGTCGCTAAGTCTTCAAAAACAGGTTTCCAATTTTCCTCTTTAAGCTCTTCATCTGATACAGTGATATTTGTTGTTTTTCCCAATTTGCTTGCATGTAATCTATACGCGTTTAAAAAGTTTGTTTCCGAGAGAGTAAGAGCTAATCCTATTTTTGAATGATTTTTTTTCACCTGCATCATTTCCATGACCATTTTTACGATTCCTGATAAAAATCTTGCAATGAAAAAAATAAGTACACCTTGCCAACCAACTGTTATAAATCCATATACCGCAAGAAGAATTAGTAAAATGCCAAAACCAGAAATGTAACTATAAAATGTTCCTAAATAATCCAATCCAGGGATTATATATAATCCAAAAAGTATTATTAAAAAACCTGCGATTGAAGCAACAAAAACATATACCCCAATTTCAAATGGAGATAAGCGTAAATAAAAGCAAATCAAACCAACTACAAAAATTATTAAGGAAGGAATTGACTCTAATCCTTCTGTCGTCTTTAAAACTTTGAAGGCATCAATCTTTGGGTAAAGTCTTGCAATTAAGGCAAACGCGTAATTAAATGGTAGTCTGATTTTTAGTCCTCGTGGTGTAAAAATGGCCATAGAATTTTAGTTAATGATAAAAAATTACATTTTATAAAATTTGTTTACTGTATCTTAATTTTGAGATAATATATTTTTTAAAACTTCTTCATCATTTTTATTATCCCACTCATCTTTTTTGATTTGCAATCCATCATTCATCTTTTTAAATAAACTTTGTACTACATTAAGTCCTTTTTCTTCTACTATATTATCAAGGGTTTTAAAAAAAATATTATTTTTCTGCTCGTCTTCTAGTTTTGTAACAAGTCCTTGTTTGTTGAGTTCTTTATAAATCTCCTTTTGTAAAATCAAATTAAAACCTTCTTGATTAATATTTTTGCCATCAATAAAATTTCGATGCTGACAATCTAATTGCCCACCGGGATACCATTTCAGTGGCTCGAGGAATGCGTGTAGTGTTTCGTGTATTACCCCACCCCATACATAATCTGGATTATTGCAAATCACGGGGTCATCTGGTTTTATAAAAATAATTCCGTTGGGTAAATAAAACGCGTCGCTGCTATATTCTTCGTTTTTATGGTCCCTATCTGAAAAAATAACAGTATAGCGTTTAAAGCGTGGCTCTAGACCGAATACTTTGACCATTGTATCCCAAGTGCCAGATATTTGATCAATATAAATCTTAACTTTTTCGTAGTGTTCTGCTTTGCAAATGGCAAAATAGTAATAATTTTGTCCTAAGGACTTCTCAAATATTTTCATATCTTAATTTTTACCTTATCTAAAGAATGTCGAGCTCCGTCGTAAAAACCGTGGATAATGGCAGTCAAGCGAAATTGTGCTTCTTTATTCGGTTCAAAATCTTTATCAAAACCAAGACGGTCACAAAGAGCAAACATTAGCAAACCAGCTGTGACATTTCTTTTACAAGCGTCCTCAGAAAATAATCGATTCAAAACTCGCGTCACGCATTTGTCATTGAATCCTTCTTTGTGATATTGCTCAAATAAGTTCACTCTCGTTGTATTGACGCGAGCAAGAAAAACTCTATCAAGTGCCTTTTGCGGAGTTTTGCCAAGAGTGCTTGAGCGAGCAATTGCTTGATTATAATTTTCCGAATTTTCCCAAATATCGCTTTTATCCTTTTCTTCTAAATATTTTTTAGTAAAAACACTCTGAACAATTGCTAGTTTATCTCCAAATTTATGTAACCATGCAAGCGCAAATAATTCGAATCGCAAAGGTATCATTTCAGCAGCAAGTTTTTCAGGCGTAATGTTAAAAAAGCTTTGATCCGCTTCAATAATAGTTTTTTTTACCGTCTCGAAGTATGTCGCGTCAGCATCAATTCCTTCAATTACCGGATTTAGGATATTCTTTTCATAAAAATCACGGCAAAAATCCTCGAGATTAACTTCTTGTTTTTTTGAAAAAATTGACATAATAATTCCTTTATAATTTTTTTAGCAAATCTTCTATGACAACTTGGTTTTGTAATAACCCAGCACAAAAATGAAATAATAAATCTTATGCGGAGGGTACAGGACTCGAACCTGTAAGGGTATAAATACCCGCTGGTTTTCAAGACCAGTGCCTTACCATTCGGCGCAACCCTCCTTATGTTTTTATTAAATTTTTACAATGCGGTTTTTCCGCCTACGGCGGATCAGCCGTAGGCTGACAAGACCGTCCCTTTAAACCACTCAGGCATCCCTCCGCTTCTTTATGGGGCAAGCCAGTGCTTTTTTTTAATTACATTTATATAATAACTAAAAAATCCCGCAAAAGCAAGCGAGGTTTTTTTATTTCCCCAAATTTGTTAAAAATCTTGTTTTGTGTTATTTTTTAAGAGCAGATTGCGATAAAAAAAGTTGAAGGCGACAATACGTATTGTCGCTTTCGAAAGTTGATAACCGTATAAATATTTATATCAAATAGCATATGAAAACTACAATGGTAATTCCATCATATTGGGCAAGAGAAAAATCTGTTGGCTGGAAGCAGGGAGATGATATTTATGATCATCCTGCTCCCATAGATAGCGAAGGTACATTATTTAGAACCGTTCAAAGCATAAAAAAACTGAAGGATAAAGATTTTCAATTAGTAATAATTGCTGTTGCCACAACGGAAGATATTGAGAAACAAGTTGAAAAAAAGATTGCCAACATCATCAAGTTATCTAATCCAGGAGTAGAGATATTATTATTCGGAAGTTCTCATCTCAAGCAGATACACAAATTATTAATTGATGAAGGCAAAAAAAAGTATGCTGATATTCTTCAGCTTCAAGGATATTCTAATATCCGAAATTTATGTATATTTATTCCTCATATTTTAGGTTCAGAAACAGCAGTTCTTATTGACGATGACGAAGTATTTGAAGATCCGGAATTTATGTTAAAAGCCAAAGAATTTGTCGGCAAAAATATAAATGGAAAAACTGTTAACGCGGTAGCGGGATATTACCTTCAGCCAGACGGGGATTATCATGTTAAAAAACCTTTTCGCAAATGGATGAAATATTGGGACAAATATGATAGAATGAATGAAGCGTTTGATAAAATAATCGGAACTGAACCGAGATTGAAAGAAACTCCTTTTGTTTTTGGCGGAAATATGATTATTCATAAAAATCTTTTTACTGTTGTTCCTTTTGACCCTAAAATTTCAAGAGGCGAAGACATAGATTTTTTAATAAATGCAAAGATGTTTGGATTTTCTTTTTTACTGGATAATCAACTATCTATTAAGCATCTCCCGCCTTCAAAGGCGCATCCTGTTTGGATGCAATTGCGAGAAGATATTTATCGTTTTGTTTATGAGCGGGCAAAAATTGAAAAACAAAAAGAGGCGGAAGGAATGATAAAAGTTTATCCAGAGAATTTTGATCCATATCCAGGATGTTTTTTGAAAAAAGATCTTGAAGAAAAGATAAAAAAATCATCTAAATTATTGTCTGAAGAATATCTTGCCAAGGGCGATGAGCAAGGCAGCGCGGAGGCGTTAAATAATATCGCGATTGCTAAAACAGAAGCAACGCCAAAATATGACGCTTTTCAAAGCTTCTGTAAATTTCAAAAACAATGGAAAGAATTTATGCTGTTTACGAGTGAGAAAAAAATTCAAGGGCAAATTAAAAATATCATTTGTAAAAAAATATGAATATAGTATTAAAAAGATACATTAAAAATCCTATTCTTAAACCAGTAAAAACACATAATTGGGAAGAATATGTTTATAATTGCGCCGCAATAGCCTTGGACAATAAAGTTCATATAGTTTACAGAGCTTTAAGTAAAGATAAAGTATCAAGGTTTGGTTATGCTTCCTCATCAGACGGTTTCAATATTGACGAAAGATTAAAGAAACCAATTTTTGTCCCAAAATTGGAAACTGAAAAACCAATGGTAAAGTTCAATAATTCTGGTGTTGAAGATCCGAGATTAACAAGGATTGGTAACAGAATTTACATGCTTTACGCCGGAGTAAACGGTAGGACAGGCCAATCATCTATGGCTTCAATTAAAGTTGAAGATTTTTTACAAAAGAAATGGAACTGGAAAAGGTATGGAGTTCTTTTTCCACATATTGACGATAGAAACACTGCTTTGTTTCCAGAAAAGATAAATGGGAAATATGTTCTTTATACAAGGTTTATGCCGAATATCTGGGTGAGTTATTCAAGAGATTTGAAAAACTGGTCAAGTCCAAAAATAGTAATGAAACCAAGAAAAGGGATGTGGGATGAATACAAAGTTGGCATAGCAGGACCTCCCATAAAATTGAATGATTTTTGGTTATTGATTTATCATGGAGTTGAACAAAGAAAAGCTGGGGCAATTGGAAGAGTTTACAGATTAGGATTTGTTTTGATAGATTCTAAAAATCCAGAAAAATTTTTGTATAGAAGCAAAAAACCAATTTTTGAACCAGTTAAGGATTATGAAAAATTTGGGCAGGTAAATAATGTTGTTTTTTCTTGCAGTTCAATTGTTTTAGGAAAAAAGCTGTTTGTTCATTATGGCGGCGCTGACACTGTAATAGGAATAGCTACCGCAGACATTTCTAAGTTTTTTTAAGAAATAAAAAAGTATATGCGAGCGAACCATAAAAAAAATTCTAAAAAATACTGGTCTGATAAAATAACAAAAAATAGCAACGCTCTTGATTTAGAGAAAGGTGTTTTTACTTTTAAGTACCCGAGAAAAATCGCTTTGTCTCTTAAAATTTCCGCCGAGGAAAGTAAAAGACGCAAAGCAAAACCGTTTCAGTCAGCTATGTCTATGCTCAATTTTTATATTAATCGCGCTGGAAAAAATTTGCCGGAAAGCCAGAGGAAAATTTTAGAACAGGCGAAAATAGAACTCCGCAAAGTTTTTAACAGAAACATTTAGATATAAAATTTATACAATAACTAAAAAACCCCGCAAAAATAAGCGAGGTTTTTTTAAATTACAATCTTGTGTGGTTGTCCTAATTGATTATAGAGACAAAACAATGTTTTGCCTCTGCCTGTTTAGAAAACAGGCGTCGACACCCCATCAGATAATATAAATCGAGATTTAAAATTTATCTAATAGAAAGGAGGTGATCCATCCCCAGGTTCTCCTAGGGATGCCTTGTTACGACTTCACCCTGATCACCGGTCTTACCTTAGAATCATCCTCATTTTTATAAACCAATTAATTTTATATTATAAAAAACTGATTTACAAAAGAGAGGATGGTGCTTCGGGTATTACCGACTCTCTTGGTGTGACGGGCGGTGAGTACAAGACCTGAGAACGTATTCACCGTGACATGGCTGATTCACGATTACTAGCGATTCCAGCTTCATGAGGTCGAGTTGCAGACCTCAATCCGAACTAAGACCGGTTTTGATGGGATTGGCTCCGCCTTACGGCTTAGCAACCCTTTGTACCGATCATTGTAGCATGTGTGTAGCCCAGGGCGTCAAGGGCCATGCGGATTTGGCGTCATCCCCGCCTTCCTCCCAGCCCTTTTGGCATTATCTTCGTAGACTATTTTTTAAACGTTTCTTAAGATGTCCGATCACGCTGCCGTGATGCTTAAGTTTATTTTCACGAATCAAAGCGTCTTTTTTACTGCGATAAATTTCGCAATATATTAAATTAAAAGGCGCGTAAGATTTTGTTGATAACACTTTTTTCTGATTGTGTTCATTAAATCTTCTTTTAATATTATCAGTGCTTCCAACATAAATAAAATCTTTTAGAGTGCTTTGAATAAGATAAACATAGTACATATTATTTCATTAAAAAAATAATAATGCCAAAAGGGCTGGGCGGTCTCCTGTGACAAATATAACACAGGATAGGGGTTGCGCTCGTTTCCCAACTTAATGGAACGCCTCACGGCACGAGCTGACGACAACCATGCAGCACCTGTCATCGAGTTCCTTGCGGCACTTCCTCTTTTCGGAGGAATTCTCGAGATTTCAAACCCTGGTAAGGTTCCGCGCTTATCGTCGAATTAAACCACATGCTCCACCGCTTGTGCAGGTCCCCGTCTATTCCTTTGAGTTTTAAGCTTGCGCTCGTACTTCCCAGGCGGGACACTTATCGCGTTAGCTTCGACACTTGAAGGGTCGACACTTCAAATATCTAGTGTCCATCGTTTACGGCGTGGTATACAAGGGTATCTAATCCTTTTTTATGCCCACGCTTTCGTCTCTCAGCGTCAGATATGTTCCAGCTGAATGCCTTCGCCTTTGGTGTTCCCCATGATATCAACGGATTTCACCCCTACTTCATGAGTTCCATCAGCCTCTGACAATCTCTAGTCTAAACGTTTCAGATGCGGTTTCAAAGTTGAGCTCTGAAATTTAACACCTGACTATTTAAACCGCCTACAGACGCTTTACGCCCAATGATTCCGGATAACGCTCGAGGTCTCTGTATTACCGCTGCTGCTGGCACAGAGTTAGCAACCTCTTATTCCTTGGATAAGCTCAAATTAGCAGCTGATTTGTAATTGTTAAATTATATTTTTGGAGAAAAAATAGCGGGAGACAAAAGAAAATTTATTTATCTCCCTTTTTCTTTGCTTCTTTTATCTTTTTAATATTATCTTTGTTTTCTTGTTCCCAAAGCTTTTCCTGAAAGTTACTCTTTTCCAATCTTTTGCTTGATATCTTTTTACGAATTCTATTCTTACTTTTAGTTCTGGAAAATCATAGCCAATCAATTCATTTGGTAATACAATAGAAAAACTCGAAGAAAATATATTAGTCGTATTCATTAATTTTTCGTCTACATATTTTTCTATTTTATCTACTGTTTTTTTCTGTTGATCATTTGGATTTTCCAACTCTTCTGGTCCTAAAGCCATTTTTCTTTTTTCTCCTTTTAATATATCAATTCTTTTGCTTCCAGCGCCGCGAGATGCACAGGGCATAATTGTTCACCATTTTCAGTTTGCCATACTGCTTTCAGGACATTCTTCATATTCTTCTACATCCATTTTTCCTTTTTATTATTTCCTTAACTCTTCTCTAATCTCATCTCTCACCTGCATCAATAATCTACCCAACCAATTTTCTCCTTTTTCACCCCAGAACATATCAGTCGGACTATCCTCGTGAATAACCGCATCGCCGGTTGCAAGTAATTTTTTTCGTAATTCTGGATTTTTAAATTTCGCTCTAAGCCCCTTTAGCATTACATCTACTTTCTTTGAATTCCAGTCATCAACCAATTCTTTTCCTTCTCTTAATGAACGACCTGCAATCATTGCTAAATATGGACTCGGCGCACTATTAATCCAACTTATTATGTATCCGCCTATGAAGCTTTTATCTTGTGCTTTCTGGGATTGATACCAATGCTCATTTGTCTGGTACGAAACACCATCAACCGTCTGCCAGCATCTCCAGAAATTACTAAGCCATCCATACTCCTTTCTCCTAAAATAGAAATTTATTTCTTCTTCCATTTTTCCTTTTTACAACTCCTCTTTTTTTACAAACTTTCCTAATGCTGCGTCGTAGTAAACAATATTGTCTTCCTCGTCAAACTGAAAATAAAAATGTCCACCTTTTTCATTATGCACTCTTCCGCACTCGTCACAAACAAATATTTCCTTTATTCCAAACATATATTCTATTTTAGAAACATCCATCGTTTTTAACGCTTCTAATTCTAAGTGTCCTTTACATTTTTTATCCGAACATTTCATTTTTTTCTTTTTTCCTCCTTATTTTTTTAATTCTGCCATCCTTTACGGAAATGACAGAAAAGTGATTTTTACAATCACAAAACAGCCACTAATTTTGTTGTCCAAGAAAAGAACTTTACACCCCGAAGGGCTTCTTCGTTCACGCGGCGT
>DAOWLE010000041.1 GCA_030643545.1 bacterium
CCATTCCGAGCGTTACTCCAGGCAAATTTCTGCCCCGAAGCTCAACTTCGTCAGGAACATTCCCCCCTATGCGAATCGTAGGAACTGCGGCTGCGCTTCCTATTACACATATCAGCCCAGTGATAACCATCGCTGCTACCAACATCGTTAATCCTTTCTTCTTCATATATATCACCTCCTATTTTTTTTCATCCTGTTTTGTGCCTTGATTTTCTTTACCTTAATAAGAATTAAGATCGCCGTTGCTTCACCTCGTTTCTTTGCCTTTCTTTCGGGCTTCTTATAAAAAGGTGCATTTGGCAACGGCGAATTATTTATCAAAATATTTAACACATCCCAACCCCTCTCAAGAGGGGAATAACTTTAATAAATAATTTACCGCTGCCATATTTTCCTCCTAATATTTAAAAAGAACAATTTTTACTGTCAATTGCATTATACACATATAAGAAATTTTGTCAAGTATAAATGGCAAAAGTTATCCACAAATGATTAGAAAATGGCTTGATTAAGCGGAAAATAACAAGGTTGACAATTAGTAAAAATTAGCTTTTAAAAACTATGCAGGATAAAATTAAAAAAATTAGAATACAATCCGCGTCAGAGATTAATCTGGCGGAAAATTCCAAGCAATTGGAAAATTTTAGAATTAAGTATCTGGGGAGGAGGGGAGAGGTGACTCTTCTTTTAAAAGATTTAGCAAAACTTTCTCCAAAACAGCGGCCGCAAATCGGCAAATTAATCAATGATTTAAAAAAAGAAATAGACAGCTCAATTAAAACAAGAAATGAAGAAATAAAATTAAAAAGTGCGGAAGATGGAGAAGGGGACTGGATTGATTTAACAATGCCCGGAGTAAAACTTCCAGAAGGGCATCTGCATCCGACAACGGCGGCGATTCAGGAAATCACTGAAATTTTTTCCAAAATCGGATATACCCGCGAAAGATATCCGGAAGTTGAAACCGATTGGTACGCTTTTGAGGGATTGAATATGCCTAAAGACCATCCGGCGCGCGACGAATGGGAAACTTTTTTCTTTTCGCCGAAAATTGTTTTAACGCCTCATACTTCCTCCGGACAATTAAGAGAAATGGAAAAAGGCAAACTGCCGATTCGGATGATTAATATTTCCAAGTGTTATCGCCGGCAGTCGGATGTTTCCCACACGCCGATGTTTTACCAATTTGAAGGGCTGCATATTGACAAAAATATTTCTATTGCCAATCTCAAAGGAACAATTGATTATTTTATTAAAGAATTTTTTTCCGGCAAACGGGAATTTCGCTTAAGGCCTTTTCATTTCAGATTCACCGAGCCGAGTTTTGAAATTGATATTACTTGCGATATTTGCCAGGGCAAAGGCGTTTTGGAAAATGGGCAAAAATGCCGCCTTTGCAAAGAGGGCTGGCTTGAACTCGGCGGAGCCGGAATGGTCCATCCAAATGTTTTAAAAGCCGGCAAAATTGATCCGAAAAAATATTCCGGATTTGCTTTTGGCTGGGGAGTTGAAAGAGTGCTGATGATGAAACCTGGAATGAATATTGATGACATCAGGATGATTTATAAAAATGATTTGAGATTTTTAGAGCAGTTTTAAAAAAAATAGAGCTCAGAATTATTACTAAGCTCATTTGATTTTTCCATTTTTGGATTTTCAAAGTTTCGTTGGTTTCACTGATTTATATTTTTATTCCCCAGTTCACATCAAAATAACCATCTGGGAAATTGCTATGCCGAGTTTCCTTAGACCAGTCCTCCTGAAAATTGCTATGCTGTGTTTCGTTTGCCCAACCCGGCGGAAAATTACTATGTCGAGTTTCATTAGCCCAACCTGGCGGGAGAATTCCCGACGGAGTTACATTTTCCAGTTTTTCCTGTTCCATAGTATCATTAAACACAGAAGAACTGTTGAACACATTGCCACCAAAGATTGGACCAAAGTATTTTTCGTAGTCCTTCAAGTCAAACGCGCTCGTCGTACTTGCCGCACTAATTCCCAAAGCGATAACTAATACCGCCAAAACTACTACTAATTTCTTCATTTTTTCCACATCACCCCCTAATTTCTATCTAATTACATTATAATTATTTTAAAAAATTTGTCAAGTATTTATGCTTCAATCAAAACTTTTTGGAAAAACAAATAAAAAAGCGCCGCGGGACGAAAAAAGCGTTAACGCGAAACTTCTTGCGCGCGCCGGATTTGTTGAAAAACTAATGGCAGGCGCTTATTCTTATTTGCCTTTGGGCTGGAAAGTTTTACAGAAAATTGAAAACATTGTCCGTGAGGAAATGAACACAATTCAAGGGCAGGAAATTTTAATGCCTGCTCTTCAGCCGAAAAAATTATGGGATGAAACAGGCAGATGGGAATCAGGAAAAGATGTGATGTTTCAATTCAAAGGAAGAGGCGGCGCTGATTTAGGATTGGGATGGACACACGAAGAAACATTGACCGACATTATCAGAAATAAAGTAAATTCATATCAAGATCTTCCGCTTTACATTTATCAAATCCAGACAAAATTTAGAAATGAGCCAAGGGCAAAATCCGGAATTTTGCGCGGACGGGAATTTTCAATGAAAGACCTCTATAGTTTTCATGCGGATGAAAAAGATTTTCTCGCTTACTATGAAAAAGTTAAAGGGTCATATTTAAAGATTTTTAAAAAAATAGGGCTTGACGCGATAGTTATTGAAGCGTCAGGCGGAGAATTCTCAAAATTATATTCGCATGAATTTCAAGTTTTAACTTCCGCAGGGGAAGACACGATTATTTATTGCGATTGCGGAAAATTCGGGCAAAATGTTGAGGTCGCTAAATTAAAAGCGGGAGAGAAATGTCCGATTTGCGGCAAAGAATTAAAAAGCGGACGATCTATTGAAGTGGGAAATATTTTTACGCTTGGAACAAAATATTCTGAAATAATGAAAGCGTATTTTGCGGATAAAGACGGAAAGAAAAAACCAATAATTATGGGCTGTTATGGATTGGGAATCAGCCGCGCAATGGGCGCGATCGTTGAAGTTCATAATGATAAAAATGGAATTATCTGGCCTGTTTCTGTCGCGCCTTATCAAATTCATTTAATAGAAATCAGAGATGAAAAATCAGGAATCAAAAAAACAGCAGAGAAATTATACAAATCTTTACAAAAAGAAGATATTGAGGTATTATATGATGATAGGGATGAATCGCCGGGAATTAAATTTGCCGACGCTGATTTAATCGGAATACCGCTAAGAATCGTCGTTAGCGAGCGAACAATAGCGAAAAATAGCGTAGAATTAAAGAAACGGGACGAAGAACGAATTGAGTTGGTAAAAATTGATGAAATAATAAATAAACTTAAAAATAATTTATGAAGTTCAAAAATTTATCAAGAAAATTTTCTAATGACATTGGAATAGATCTTGGAACAGCCACCACGCTTGTTTATATTAAAGGAAAGGGAATTGTTATTAATGAACCGTCAGTTGTGGCGATCAATAAAAAGACCGGCCAAATTTTGGCTATCGGTAACGAAGCGAAAAAAATGGTCGGACGAACTCCGGCCCATATTGTTGTCTCGCGTCCGTTGGTTGACGGAGTAATTTCTGATTTTGAAGTAACCGAACAAATGCTCCGTTATTTTATTGATAAAGTCCATAAAAAAGCTTTTAACTTTTTGTCACGGCCTCGCGTTGTTATCGGAATTCCGTCCGGAGTTACCGAAGTTGAAAAAAAAGCGGTTCACGACGCTGCGGTGAGCGCCGGAGCGAAAGAAGCGTACTTAATTGAAGAGCCAATGGCGGCAGCGATCGGAATTCGACTTCCGGTTCAGGAAGCAACCGGCAATATGATTGTTGACATCGGTGGCGGAACATCCGAACCGGCAGTTATTTCTTTGGGCGGATTAGTCGCCAGCAGAAGTTTAAGAATTGCCGGCGATGAATTTAATGAAGATATTATTCAGTACGCCCGCGATGAATTTAATTTATTAATCGGAGAAAAAACCGCCGAGGATATTAAAATTGCCGTTGGTTCAGCTTATCCGCTTGAAGAACCATTGGAAATTCAAATGAGAGGGCGGGATTTAGTGAGCGGGCTTCCGAAAGAGGTAACTGTCAACGACGAACAAATCCGTCAAGCGTTAAGCAGATCAATTAAAACTTTAATTAATAATATCAAAGCGACAATTGAAGAAACTCCTCCAGAACTTATTTCCGACATTATGGATAAGGGAATTATTTTAGTCGGCGGCGGCGGACTTTTAAGAGGTTTAGATAAATTAATTACTCAAGAAACAAAAATTCCTACAAGAGTTGCCGATGATCCAATCACAGCAGTAGCAAGAGGAACCGGCATTGTTTTAGAAGACATTGATGCTTTAAGAGAAATTTTGGTCTGGGCAGAAGAAGGAAAAGTGCTAAAATAAATTGTGTTATAGTTTTTAAAAAGTAGAAGTGATTTATATTATCTTAAGATTTTTTTGAAAAACTTAATGCCAAAGCTCAAATTTCAAATTATTCCAAATCAATGCCAAATAACTAAATGCCAAAAATTTCCTTTATTAAAAAAGTTTGACATTTGGATTTTGGATTTGATTTGATATTTGGATTTTGAAATTTAGATTTAAATTTAACATTAATATGCTTTCTAAATCCAAATCAACTTTTTTTGTTATAATTATTATATTGGCGCTTTCTCTTGTCTTTCTGAATTCAAAAAATGTTTTAAATATTCCAAAAGACGCGCTTGGTTTTTGCGTTTCTCCATTTGAAAAAATTTTAAAAAAAACTTCAAACAAAACAGGAAATTTTTTGCGCTTTCTCGGAACTATTAAAAATCTTAATCAGGAAAACGAAACTTTAAAAAAAGAAAATAAAAAATTAATTTCTGAAATCGCCGAGCTTGAAGAAATGACTTGGGAAAATAAACTTTTAAGAAAGCAATTAGATTTGTCGCCGAAAGAAAACCTTAAATTAATTTCAAGTTTTATTATCGGCAAAAGCTCGCCGGAACTCGGACAATATATTACTATTGATAAAGGGCGAAACAGCGGAATTGAAAAAAATCAGGCGGTTATCGCTTCAAGCGGAATTCTTGTTGGAAAAGTTATTGAAACATCTTTTAAAACTTCTAAAATTATTTTAATTACCGACATAAACAGTTCTGTGAGCGCGATTATTCAGGAAACTAGAGCAAGCGGAATTGTTAAAGGCGAGCATGGCATAGGTTTAATTATGGAAATGATTCCGCGAGGAGAAGAAATAAAATCTGAAGAAACAGTTATTACATCAGGATTGGAAGGATTTTTCCCAAAAGGGCTTTTGATCGGGAAAATAAAAAACGCAATTTCATCGCCAAGCAGTATTTTTCAAAAAGCAATTATTGAACCGGCAATAAATATTCAGGAATTAGAAATGATATTTGTTGTCAAATAATTTGTTATCAAATAAAATGAACATATTAGTTTCTTACAATTGGTTAAAAGATTATGTGGAAATAAAGGATTCGCCGAAAGAATTAGCGAGAAAGCTTTCGCTTTGCGGACCGAGCGTCGAGAGGATAATTAAAGAAAAGGATGATTACATTTTTGATACGGAAATTACAACAAACCGTCCGGATGTTTTAAGTATGATTGGTTTTGCCCGGGAAGTAAGCGCGATTACCGGAGAAAAATTATTAAAAAAATGTCATCCTGAACTTGTTTCAGGATCTATCAGATTCCGAAACGAGTTCGGAATGACAAAAAAAAATCAGAATAGAAAAATAGATTTAAAAGTCCAAATTCAAGACAAAAAAAATTGCCTGCGATATATGGCAATTGTTTTAAATAATATTAAAGTTGAAAATTCACCTTTATGGATGCAAAAACGCCTGCTCTCTTATGGAGTTCGGCCGATAAATAATATTGTAGATATCACAAATTTTGTAATGCTTGAATATGGCCAGCCAATGCACGCTTTTGATTATGATAAAATTTCCGGTAAAAATATTATTGTACGCAAAGCGAAAAAGGGAGAAAAGATTATTTCTTTAGATGATGATAAATATAATTTAGATAAAAGTATGTTAGTTATTACTGACGCGAAAGAACCAATTGCGATTGCCGGCATAAAAGGAGGCAAAAAAGCGGAAATTAACTCAAAGACAAAAACCATTATTTTAGAAGCTGCAAACTTTAACGAAGTTTCAATTAGAAAAACAGCTCGCGCTTTAAATTTATATTCTGAATCATCAGCTCGTTTCGAAAAAGGATTAAGCGATCAGCTTCCATTGACGGCAATGGCGCGAGCGGTTGAACTTGCTCAAAATTTAGTTAAAGCAAATATTGCTTCGCTGCTGATAGACGAGAAAGTAAGAAAATATCAGCCAAAAAAAATTAAATTAAATAAAAAAAATGTAGAAACATTTCTAGGCATAAAAATTTCTAATCAAAAAATCATTAAGATTTTGGAAAGTTTAGGATTTGAAATAAAAAATTTTATTGTTACTGTTCCATTTTGGCGGGACAAAGATGTAGAGAAAGAAGTTGATTTGATTGAAGAAATTGCGCGCATTTATGGCTATCATAAATTGCCGACTGAACTTCCAGTTGGAAAAATTCCGCAAAAAGAAAAAAATCAGCAGCTTTATTGGGAGAATAAAACAAAAGAAATTTTATCGGGCGTTGGAATGAGTGAAATTCACAGCTATTCATTTGTTTCAGAAGAACTTTTAAAAAAATGCGGGTTTGATTCAAAAAAATGTTTAAAACTTTTAAATCCTTTGAACGCGGATTTGGAATATATGAGGCCGAGTTTAATTCCTTCTTTGCTTCAAATAATTTCTCAAAATCAAAAAATAAAAGAGGAATTTGAAATTTTTGAATTGGCAAATGTATATTTGCCTAAAAAATCAGGGGCGCTTCCAGACGAGCGGTTAAATCTTTGCGGAGCGATTGTTCAAAAAGAAAATGAAAAATTATTTTATCAGACAAAAGGAATTATTGAATTGCTTTTTAAAAAAATCGGAGTTGATGATAAAGTTATCAGTCATCAAGCGATGGATAAAAAACAACGATCCGTATCGTCGCCTACAGATAATATCTATAACATCTTGCATCCAATAAAAACAGCGGAAATATTTATAAAAGATGAACAAGTTGGAGTAATTGGTGAGATTAATTTGGAAATTTTGAAAAAATTTGACATTAAATCGTCGGTGGCAATGTTTGATTTTGATTTTTCAAAATTAATTAAATACACAACGACAAACAGAACTTATCAGCCGATTATTAAATTTCCGCCGATAAAATTGGACTTGGCAATTGTTCTTGATAGAAAAATATTATGGAATAATATCCAAAAATTAATTTATAAAAACGGCGAGAATTTTGTCAAAGAAGTTGAACTTTTTGATATTTATGAGGGCAGGGGAGTGCCAAAAGATAAAAAAAGCTTGGCGTTTCATATCACTTACCAATCCGCTAACAGAACTTTGGAAGATAAAGAAATAAATAAAATTCAGGAGAAAATTATTAACGCTTTAGAAAAAAACTTTAAAGCTGAAGTTAGAAAATAATTTCTCTCCCTTTTTAAAGGGAGATTAGATAAAATATTATGCGACACTTTTAGTATCTTAAATAATAGTGTTGTTTTTTTTATTGTTTGTTTAAAAGAATAAATGGTTTTATTGTTTTTATATATTCCAAAAAATTTTTTACGCATAATACTTTAAAATTTTTTAATATTGGATAAAAAACATCAATAGCAAATTTTTTATCTTGTGCATATACTAAAAAATCAAATCTTCCCGAATAATTATTAAAAGGTTTCTGCTCATGAACACATATTTCACCAAAATATTCTATAAGAATTTTTTGTATTTGTCTTTCTTTATCTGTTCCTCGTTTATTAATAAAAGTTGCAATCTTTGATCTTTGTTCGCCATTTGCAAAATTAGTAATTTTCAAACCTAATTCTTTGCGAAGCTGACAAACTCCACCTTGCCATCTTCTTTGTAGTTGTCTTGAAGAGGGAAGATGTTTATAGCTATCAATTTCTAAAACTGTAGGGTATCTATCATATTCTTTAAAGAATTTTTCAAAACCCATTTTGATTTTTTCAATAGTCCAAATTTTTTGCTTAACCATAAAATAAAAAATAAAAATTACAACTAACTATATAATATACCATAAATATATTACAGGGAAGTGCTTTGAAAATACATTAAGAGTGTCGCCCATTATATCTTATGCGACACAGAGTAGCGTTTTAAAACGGGTTCTTTCAAAGAACCCGTTTTATATCAATTTTTTCTTTTTTAAAATAGGCAGAATGCTTAAAATCAAAACATCTATTCCTGTATTTTCCGGCGGATTTAAAACAAAATCAACTAATTCATTCAACGGAACTTTTATTACTTCAATTTCTTCAGCCGGATCAGTTGAAGGTTTTGCAACTAATTCTACATTTTCAGCAAAATAAAAACTTGCTATTTCTATTATCCCGCTGCTGACTTTTCCTTTTAAAATTGGAATTAATTTCTTAGCTTCATATCCTGTTTCCTCTAAAAGCTCTCTTTTTGCCGTTTTTATTTCTTTTTCGCCCTTTTCATCGCAAAGACCCATTGGCAGCTCTAAAAACCATTTTTCAAAAGGCACTCTGTAATTCTTTTCAAGAATTACTTCTTTGTTTTTTGTAAGAGCAAAAATAACAACGAAAGTTGAACTAATACCGTTTCTTTTCACATATTCCCATATTCTTTCTTTTCCATCTTTGTCCTTAAAATATTTTCTCTTAAATTTTAAATATTGTCCTTCAAAAATTGTTTCTTCTTTTGTAATTTCCATAACATAAATAGTTTTATAATGTATAGTGTCGCACAATATTTTACTGTAAAGAAATCTCGCAGCAGTATTTTTCTAAATCTTTTTGGGAATAAAATTCTGGCAGAAGTTTATTGTGCCATAAATCAAAAATAATTCTTTGGTCTGTATTCGGCAACGGCCGTCCCATTTTTTCCGCTCTTTCAAAATTTAATTTTGCGCCGGGGTAATCTATAATTTCCAAAACTTCAACTCTTAAAGGCAAATTTTTATTCAATTTTCTTAACCGTTCAATAAAATTTTTTAATTTTTCTTCAATATTATTTTCATAAATCAAAGCCGGCAGATAAACATAAAAATCAGTCCCCTGCCCTAAAAACCATTCTGCTGTTTTAAATTGGCTTTCATAAAATTGCGGTTCAGCGCCAGTAAGAATTGAAAAATCTTTTTCACAAGTTCCCTTGAAACATCCGACCACACCGACATTTTTCTGGTTAAAAATATTTTTCAAATCATTTTTTAAATTTTCTAAATATTTTGTCGTTGAAAGATTTGAATCAATCCACAGATAAACATCCAAATTTTGATTTTTTATTTCCTGATAAATATCAATAATTATTTCCGGAACAATCGTCGGATTTCCGCCGCTTATTCTGACAACATTCATCGGCTCTTTGGATTTTTCTTTGGCTGATAAAAAATAATCAATTATTTCTTTTGCTGAAAAGAATTTTCCTAAAGCAGGATCAGCAACATTTATTTGTTTTGGCACATAGCAATAATTGCAGTCAAAATCACAGCCAGCAAGCTGAATTGTAAAAACTTTGCTGTAATTTCTCGGATCTTTTTTTAAATTAAATCCGGCAGAATAAGCTGGATTTTGAAATTCTAATTTTTTAATTTCATTTATCGGCTTTGATTTAAAATTATCAACAAGACCTAAAAATTTCTGTGACCAAATTTCTTCCAAAGACGCGGAAAACCATTCTTTATTGTCCATATAATCCTTGTATCTAAAATAAGTATCAAGGATTTTTTTGTTTTTTTGTTCTTGTCCGCTGTCTCCTATTTGAGCAATTAAATATTTTCCATTTTCCATCATCTTCTGCCTGATAACCTCCGCTCTTTTTTCTGGATTGAAAAAGTTCATAATGACAAAAATTAATGATAAATAATCGCCTGGTCAATAGTTGTTGTTGTTCCGTATAAAAATCCAATATTCTGCTTTGTTGAATCTAAATAAATATTCGGTCCAAAATAAGGATCATGAACAACATATTTGCCAGTCGCGTCTTTGCTGTGGATAACAACATAATGACCGCCGTTTCGGCCGTCAGCACTCACAAAAACAATTACCGGATGGCCAGAAGCGATTTCCTTGTCAATTCTTTTCCAATCAACTCCGTTATGATAAGTGTTGGTAACTAAATCCAAAAATCTCCATTGATTAGGCCACCTAATTAAATCATAAGAAAAAATCGGCTGGCGAGCTAAATATCCCGGATCAATATCAATGCCGTAATGTTTAAAAACCATTGCCACGCAGCATATTGCGCAACCAAATCTTTCCATTGAACTGTTTGAAAATCCGATCGTATCATTTGCCCAAAGCGGATTTGTCTGGGCAAAATACCAGCCGTCAGAAGCAAGCCCTGTTTTTGGCTTTGTCTGAAGCGCCTTAATCCGCGCCAATTCTTTTTGCTTTTCTTTCATCAGGCGGTCAATGTCGCCCAAAATTGAATTTTTTTGCTCTTTAATGCGAGTAAGCAGATTTTGGTAAGTCCGCTCTTGCCCTTTCGTTTGCTCAAGTAAAACTTCTTTAGAGTTTTTTTCATTTTCAAGATTTGCTTTTTGCTTTTCTAATTCTTCTTTAAGTTTTTCCAATTCACTTTTTTTCGCTTTCATTTCTTCTCTCTTGAATTCCAATTGCTCTTTTAAAACTTTAATTTTATCTAAAGTATTTCCGATTTCTTTTTGAAAAGATTCAACATACTGTTTTTGGTCCAAAAATTCCGAAAGAGTGTCGTTTTCTAAAAGAATTTCCAAAAGAGTTTTCTCATCATATTCATAAATTTTTCTAATTAACTCCCCTATTACTTCTTTTTGATGAACAATTTCTTCTTCTTTTTTTTGAATTTCCAGAGTAATTTTTTGAATTTCCAAAATTGTTTTTTCAATTTCGCTTTGGGTTGTTTTAATATCAAGTTCGGCTTTGGAAATCTGCGCGTCAAGAATAGAAATTTGGTTTTCTAAACTCATTCTTTCTTCCTGCTTTTCCTTAAGAATGCTTAAATAATAATTTCTTTGCTCCTGAAGATCTTTCCATTCTTTTTGATTGTTCGCTATTTGATTTTCTATCTCACCGACAGTTTGCCGTGAGGAAAAAATTTCTTCTTCTGTTTCAGCATTTTCATTAACATTTTCATCAGCTGAATCAGCTAAACTTTTTTCCACAACAAAAAACGGCGTAATCAAAAAGATAACAATTAAAATTGGACTGATAATTTGAGTCAGTTTTTTGTTTTTGTGTTGAAACATAAATTTATTGAAATTTGAAAATCAGCTCTTAGAATTTTACTATCCCCTACTCTATTTATATTTTACCAAAATTTATATTTTCAAGCAATAGCAAAATTATTTCATATAAGCGTCAATTTTTCTGCCCAAAAGAAAGCAAGAAAGATATTCAGGAATTTCGAAGAAAACTTCCTCAAATGAATTCAACATTAGTTTTGAATAAAAAACAATTTCTAAGATACTGTTTCCTTTATTGCGCCGCGCAATAAAATCCCTTTCGTCATTCTTAGAAGAATTTTTAATTCTTCCGTTAGAATTAATTTCTAAAAAAGGAAAAGAATCTGTTTGCTTCTCAAAATGACAATGCAAAAAAGTCGGTGAAAACGAAAGCTGCTTACCTCTATTGAAAGGAGGGATAAAATTATTTTCTTTTTCAGGTATCAATTCTTTTTTATCATATTCAATCTTATCTACTTCAATTGGCAAAACAAGCGCTCGTTTATTTTGATGAGAATTCAAATTTGCGTTGTTGTCAAAAGGCGGCAATAATTCTTTTTTATTTAATCCGGCTAAATTATCATTTGGAATTGCTGGTTTATTTATTTTTTTTGCTGCCGCAGGAAATTTACTAATATTAGTTGACGCGGAAGCTACTGTTGGTTTTTTTATAACAGGCAAATTGGAATCTGCGTTTGATTTTTGTTTCTTAACAGTTTGAACAGCCGCGCCAAACATCTGGACAATAATAGTTGTCTGACGATCTTCAAAATTTCCGGACAAAACAGCAATACCAATTTCTTTGTAATTAGCATTCAAAATATTTTTTCGGTGAGTGGCGCTGGCAATCAACGCTTTATGAATTGCTTCAGAAGTAACAAAATCCATTGCCAAATTCTCTCCGGCGTATTGATAAGAATATCCAGCTTGGCGTATCCAATTCCATGGAGTGATTTTCTGCGGCGATGTATGGGCAAAATAATTGTGTTCAAACATATCGTGCGCTTTGCTGTTAGCCGCTGAAATTAAATTTTGGTTAATTGTTAATTTTTCTATCCCCTGCTCTGCTCTTGATTGGTTAGTCAGCTCAACAAGTTTTTCTGAAGTTATTTCAGAAGCTTTAACCTCTTTAATATTTTGAGCGTTCAAAAAAATAGCCAAAGTTAAAGTAATGGCTATCAACCAAATATTAATTTTGTTTTTATTTTTGTTTTCCCGCCTGCAGCGGATATTTTTTATATAAAACATAAAGCGACCTTATTAGGGTCACCCGTATTTTTCGTCTAATTTCAATAAAATTATTGAAGTTGGACAGATAGACATTTTTTTGTGAAGCTTTAAGCCCAGCACAAACTTTTATTTCTTAGTGTTATTAAATAAATAAAATTTGCTTTAAAAAAATAATTTTTATTAATTGTTGAGCTGGAGCGAGCAACTGAGCAAAAAAATGCTTATGCTTTTCGGCGATAATATTCGCCAAATTTTAATATTTCTCTATCATCTCAAACACTTTTTCATTCATCAGTACATCTTTAG